>NZ_JBDNJQ010000446.1:0-332 GCF_051172895.1 Nostoc sp. CALU 1950
CTAAGCTTTCTGCTGCCACCCTACGAATATCACTATCAACCTGCGGGTTACGGATGATTGCTATCAAAGCGTCAATCGCCGTTTGTTTGCCAACGCCAATTTCCCCTAAGATTTTTGCTGCCCGGCAACGTGTAGAATTATGTACCTGCGGCTCATGGATAAGTGAGATCAAAGCGTCAATCGCTATTTGGTTGCCAACGCCAATTTCCTCTAAGGTAGATTCTATTCGCATATGCATAAAAATATCACTGCCTGAGTAACTGGCACGGATGAGTGTTATCAACCCTTCAATCACTGTTGGGTTGGCAGGGTCAATTTTCCTTAAGCTTTCT
>NZ_JBDNJQ010000447.1:0-331 GCF_051172895.1 Nostoc sp. CALU 1950
GATCGCATCTTGATTCCCTGTGCCGATTTTCCTTAAACTTGATGCTGCCAAACTATGGGTGGAGTCATCCACATCAGGTGATTGCAGCAGTTGCAATAAGGCGGCGATCGCATCTTGATTCCCTGGGTCGATTTTCCCTAAAATATATGCTGCCTCTCTACGGGTGTAGTCATCCACATCAGGTGATTGCAGCAGTTGCACTAAGGTGGTAATCGCATCTTGATTCCCTGTGCCGATTTCGCCTAAGCTATATGCTGTTAGCCAACGGGTGGAGTTATCCACATCAGGTGATCGCAGCAGTTGCACTAAGGTGGCGATCGCATCTTGATTC
>NZ_JBDNJQ010000448.1:0-316 GCF_051172895.1 Nostoc sp. CALU 1950
TATCAAAAAGCATACAGCTATATAGATAGTAAGTTGGTCTAACCTAGGTCGGTCGCAGACATTTGTTGAAAGCTTTCAAACTATGATTGGGTTCGATATGGGCTATTAGCTCAGGTGGTTAGAGCGCACCCCTGATAAGGGTGAGGTCCCTGGTTCGAGTCCAGGATGGCCCACCTGAATCAATTAAAAATGTAAAATGCAAAATTAAAAATTGAATTTTCTTCATTTTTAATTTTTAATTATCAATTTTTAATTGTATCTGGGGGTTTAGCTCAGTTGGTAGAGCGCCTGCTTTGCAAGCAGGATGTCAGCGGTT
>NZ_JBDNJQ010000450.1:0-306 GCF_051172895.1 Nostoc sp. CALU 1950
TTCTTAGTTGCAAGGCTTGCAACAAAAGCGGTTCGGCTTCGCTGTATCTGCCTTGGGAGTAGTAGAGATTTGCTAGGTTGTTGAGACTAAGTGCGACATCTGGATGTTCTTCTCCCAGCAGTTTGCGCGTGAGTGCCAAAGCTTGGATGTGAAGGGGTTCGGCTTCGTCGTATCTGCCTTGGAAGTAGTAGAGTAACGCTAGGTTGTTGAGACTACTGGCGACATATGGATGTTCTTCTCCCAGCAGCTTACGCCTAAGTGCCAAAGCTTGGATTAAAAGGGGTTCGGCTTCGCTGTATCTGCCTT
>NZ_JBDNJQ010000451.1:0-305 GCF_051172895.1 Nostoc sp. CALU 1950
ACAACTCACTTACCTGGATTTAAAGGGCAACGAATTAACAACGCTGCCAGAAGCGCTCGCCCGCCTGCCACAACTCACTTACCTGGATTTAAAGGGCAACCAATTAACGACGCTGCCAGAAGCGATCACCCGCCTGCAACAACTCACTTCCCTGGATTTAAGCTACAACCAATTAACGACGCTGCCAGAAGCGATCGCCCGCCTGCAACAACTCATTTCCCTGGATTTAAGCTACAACCAATTAACAACACTGCCAGAAGCGATCGCCCGCCTGCAACAACTCATTTCCCTGGATTTAAGCTACA
>NZ_JBDNJQ010000050.1:0-47369 GCF_051172895.1 Nostoc sp. CALU 1950
GATAAATCGCCGTCTCTACAATAATGAGTCCTTTGTAGAGACGGCGATTTATCGCGTCTTTGCGATCTAGGGCGTGTCATCAATAAACCTTATCCGAACCGTATTGGGTTAACCCTCAGAAGCTCAACTTCTACCCTCAGAAGCTCAACTTTCACCCTCAGAGGCTCAACTTTCAAGTTCTAATACCAATGCCCTATGCCCTATGCCCCATTCCCAATTCCAAAATTTAAACCAAATCGTGTCCGCACTTCTACACTTTTGCAAATGGAAGCGGTCGAATGTGGTGCGGCTGCTTTAGGAATAATTCTGAGCTATTACGGCCGAATTGTGCCACTGGCTAAACTGCGTGAAGAATGCGGTGTTTCGCGGGATGGGAGTAAAGCTTTTAATATCCTCAAAGCTGCCAAAAACTATGGACTCAATGCTAAAGGTTTAAAACTGTCTCTAGAAAACGTCAAAACTACCCGTCTCCCCTACATTGCCTTTTGGAATTTTAACCATTTTCTCGTAGTAGAAGGATATAGCAAAAAACGCGTCTACCTCAACGATCCTGCCAATGGTCGGAGAACAGTGAGTTGGGAAGAGTTCGATCGCGCATACACGGGTGTTGTGCTGACAATGGAACCAGGAGCGGATTTTCAGAAGGGAGGCAAAAAAAATCACATTGTCTCTGCTTTAAGTAGCCGCTTACAAAACTCACGAGTTACTATCTTATTTTGCTTGCTTGCGGGGTTATTGCTAACACTGCCTCGGTTAGCTGTGCCAGCCTTTGCTCAGGTATTTATCGATGAGATTTTAATCCAAGATAGGCAAGATTGGTTACGACCTTTGCTGTTAGGAATGCTAATTACTACTTTATTGCGGGCATTCCTTGCTAGACTGCGGCTTACCTACCTGCGGCGATTAATGGTTAAGTTATCAGTCAGCACATCAGGACAATTTCTCTGGCATATCCTGCGATTGCCAATTGGGTTTTATGACCAACGGTTTGCTGGGGAAATCAGTAGTCGGGTGCAACTGAATGACCGAGTGGCAGAAGTACTCTCAGGGCCTTTGGCAACTACAGTAATTGACGCGGTGATGATGATATTTTACCTGCTGATTATGATTCAGTATGATCAATTGCTGAGTGCGATCGCAGTTGGTTTTGCTTTAATCAACATTCTCGCCCTATTATTTTTATCGCAAACTCGTGTAGATACAAATATGCGCCTAGCCCAGGAATATGGCAAGGTGGGTGGAGTAACGATTAGCGGCATCCAAACCATAGAAACCATCAAAGCTTCAGGGCTGGAGTCAGATTTATTTGCTCGGTTTGCGGGTTATTACGCTAAAGCCATGAACGCCCAACAACAATTAGGCTTACAAACTCAAATTCTCACCACATTACCCACAATTTTGACAGCCCTAGCCACAGCTTCTATTTTGCTGGTTGGTGGTTTACAGGTAATGAAGGGCAATCTCAGTATTGGAATGCTGGTCGCCTATCAAAGTTTAACACTGAGTTTTTTAGAGCCAGTTAATAGCCTCGTTAATTTCGGTAGTACACTCCAAGATTTAGAAGCTGATTTAAACCGCCTTGATGATGTATTGCAAAATCCCGTTGATTTGGAAGTGGAGGGGAGGCGGAGAGCAGGGGAGGCAGGGGAGGCAGGGGGAGCAGGGGGAGAAGTTACTTCCTCATCTCTTTGGCAATTACAGGGTAATGTTGAGTTACGGAATGTCACTTTTGGCTATAGTCGTGTAGAACCTCCGTTGATTGAGAATTTGAGCTTGACTGTTAAGCCAGGGCAAAGAATAGCGCTTGTGGGGGGAAGTGGTTCTGGTAAATCTACAGTTGCTAAATTAATTTGCGGGCTTTATCAACCTTGGGATGGGGAAATCTGCTTTGATGGTGTAGAGCGATCGCAAATTAAGCGTTCTGTTTTGGCTAACTGGTTGGCAATGGTTGAACAGGATATCTTTTTATTTGCCGGCACTGTGCGCGAAAACATCACTCTTTGGGATTCAACTGTACCAGAAGCCGATTTGGTGCAGGCTTGCCAAGATGCAGCGATTCATGATGCGATCGCATCTATGCCTGGAAAATATGACTTTGAGTTAATTGAAGGCGGTATGAATATTAGTGGTGGACAACGCCAGCGTTTAGAAATTGCCCGCGCTTTGGTGAGAAATCCCACAATCTTAGTATTAGATGAAGCAACCAGCGCCCTGGATGCCGAAACGGAGTTGATTATTAACCGTAACTTGCAACAGCGTGGTTGTTCCTGTATTGTAGTAGCCCACCGCCTCAGCACAATTCGCGATTGCCATGAAATTATTGTGCTAGAGCAAGGTAAAATCGTGCAGCGTGGAACCCATGAGGAATTATGGCAGCAAGGCGGAACTTATGTTCGCTTACTTCACGCGGCAGAGGCATAGTTGAGTAATGAGTAGCCCGCAGGTGAATTCTTCTTCTAAACTGTACTCCTTTCAAGCAAACGAACCAGTACTGTTGAATGACTCAGAAACATTCTGGATAGTGCAGTCTGGAACATTGGCGGTGTTTGCCACTAGAGTTAAGAACAGTTTACTAAAGGAGCATCGCCGCTATCTGTTTCATGTCAATGCTGGTGAAGTCTTGTTACCGGAAGTAATAGCACAAAGCCAATGGAATTTTGTAGTGATCGCAATTGAACCCACCCAATTATGCCAGATGTCAATGGTTGATTTGGTTAAGAGAATCGCGGCGGCTGACTCTCAAGCCATAGAATTTTTAGAAGGTTGGGTAAATCATTTAGGACAATCTCTTAGTGCCCAGCAAACAGTTTTGACTACGCCATTAAACCTTGTGCAGACATTAGGGCGAGATTTTTCATTATCGCCCGGTGAAACGCTACAGTGGAGGCAACAAACACTTCTATGGGTGAAGTTGCAGCAAGGCAATACTCACTGGATGGGAGTTGAGGAATTAACCTTGAATTCTGCCTCATCAGCGTTTCCGCTCACGAGTGATATGTGGCTGGAGGCAGAAAATGCAGTTATCGGACAGGTGTTGCCAACGGCAGATTTAGAAAATTCCGAGGAAATCTTGGCAGGTTTAGCCAGTTTGCATACTTATTTCTTTTACTACTTCAGTTTACTGGCAAATAAAGAAGCAGAAGCAGAATTTCGGCGATTTCAGGAACGTGAGCAATTTAATCAGCAAGTAATAGAGGGGGCACTCTCTGACTTAGCAACAGTATTGCAGCCACAGCAGGAGGCGGTTTTTTCTCAGGAAGGGCCGCCCTTATTGGTAGCATTTGGTGCAGTCGGGCGATCGCTGGGGATAGAGATTCGTCCACCAGCAGAGGATTTGAATTCTATTAAAGACCCTGTAGCTGCGATCGCGCAAGCATCACAAATTCGTATCCGTCGTGTAACTTTAGCAGATGGCTGGTGGCATCAAGACCAAGGGGCGATGTTAGCTTATACTCAGTTGGAAAAGCGCCCAGTGGCGTTGTTACCTACAAATAATCAAGATTATGTGATCTTTGACCCCGTAGCGCGGACTCGGACACCTGTAAATGAATCAATAGCAAAAACACTGTCACCATTAGCTTACGTTCTGTATCGACCGTTACCCCAAGTTGCGCTCAAGGCCATCGACCTACTGCGGTTTGGGGTTAAGGGTTATGAAAAAGACATCGCCAGTATTTTAGTGGTAGGGCTGCTGGGCACAATATTGGGAATGGTTGCACCACAAGCAACAGCAATTTTAATCAATAATGCCATTCCCGATAGCGATCGCGCTTTGCTATGGCAGATCGGATTGGTTATGTTTGCAGTCGCCTTTGGACAGTTAGCTTTTCAAGTTGCCCAAAGTATTATTACCCTACGAGTGGAAAGCGCCACTGATAGCATATTGCAGCCAGCCATTTGGGATCGGTTACTCAGATTAAGTCCTAGCTTTTTTCGTCAGTACACTTCTGGAGATTTGGTTAACCGCGTCATGGCGGTGAGGGAAATTCATCAAAAACTCAGTGGTGCTACCCAACGGACGTTGTTAAGTGGAGTCTTTGCCTTATTCAACTTGGTGCTGATGTTTATTTACAGTTGGCAACTAGCGCTTGTGGGCGTGGGTTTAGCAATCTTTGCCGCTGTGGTTACGACTGTTGCAAGTTTCCTCTTGGTGAAGAAATCGAAAAAAGAGCAAGAACTCAATGGTGCAATTCAGGGACTCACCGTCCAACTAATTAACGGTGTTGCCAAACTGCGAGTCACAATGGCAGAAGAACGCGCATTTGCAGCTTGGGCAAAAAAGTACAGCCAGCAGATCCGGCTGAAGGCAAGTTGGCAAGAGATTAAAGATGGTATTTCTGTATTTAACGAAGCACTCCCTTTGGTAAGTTCTATACTGCTGTTTGGGTTTGCCATGCTGTTGATGCAGACACGCTTAACACTGGGTACATTCGTTGCTTTTAACTATGCTTTGGCGATTTTTATCAAAGGAGTAATTGACCTGAGCAATACTGTATCGGAAATTTGGAGTATTGTACCAATATGGGAACGAGCAAAACCGATTTGGCGATCGCAGCCTGAATATGACTCAACCAAGGTTAACCCCGGTCAATTAAACGGTCGTATTGCCCTAAATCGTGTCAGCTTTCGCTACTCGGAAAATGGCAGCTTAATCCTCAATGATGTCAGCCTCCATGCCGAACCAGGGGAATTTGTAGCGATCGTTGGGTCTTCTGGAAGTGGAAAATCAACGATATTGCGGTTGTTATTGGGGTTTGAAACTCCATTGACAGGTAGCATCTATTATGATGGCAAAGACTTAGCAGAGATGGAACTCCAGGCTGTGCGAAGACAGTTAGGAGTGGTACTGCAAAATGGTAAAATCGGCACTGGCTCGGTTTTTGATAACATCACCGCCGGTGCTTTGGTTTCCCTAGAAGAAGCTTGGTCAGCGGCACAGATGGCAGGCTTTGCTGATGATATCAAGCAAATGCCAATGGGAATGCATACGATCATCGCTGAGGGTGGTAGTAATCTTTCAGGTGGACAACGGCAAAGATTATTGATTGCGCGATCGCTTGTTTCCAAGCCTAAAATTATCTTGATGGATGAAGCGACCAGTGCTTTAGACAACCGCACTCAGGCAATTGTGACTGAAAGTTTAGCTAAGTTAAATGCTACCAGAGTGGTAATTGCCCATCGCCTCAGCACAATTCGTAATGCCGATCGCATCTATGTTATCGACGCTGGTCATGTCGTGCAGGTAGGTAATTTTTCGGAATTGATTGCCCAAGGTGGGTTATTTGCCAGACTGGTAGCCCAACAGTTAGAAGGGGAGCTTTAAGGAACTCAAAAAAATAAATTATCCAATTTATTCAAACTATATTATTTAGAAGATAAAACTTTCATCTCTAGCGTAAAAATACTACCTTTTTCCACCTGACTTTCGACTTTCAGAATCGCTTGATGTTTTTGGGCGATCGCCTGAGCAATTGCTAGCCCCAAACCTGTGCCTCCGGTTTTACGAGAGCGGTCGCCATCAACACGGTAAAAGCGATCAAAAATTCGCTCCTGATCAGCAAGCCCAATCCCAATACCCGTATCTTTCACCGCAATGACAGCAGTGTAATCACTCTTGACTAAGCTAACAGTTACATATCCCCCTCTGGGTGTGTACTGGATGGCATTGGCAATCAAGTTTGACACTAAACGGTAAAGTTGCGATTCGTTACCTAGAGCATAAACCTCGCAAGTGGGAATTTGGCAGGTTAAGTTAATATCAGCAGCAGTGGCCAGCTCTAAAAATTCTTCGGTCAAATCGCTCACCAAATCATTTAAGCAACAGGGCTGAAAAGGTTTTGCCCCTAAATATTGCTCAAGTGAATTTTGCTCCAAACTGGTCAACAAGAGTAAGTCAGCGATCAAATGGCTCAACCTTCGCCCCTGCCGTTCAACAGTATGAAGCATCATTTGCATATCTTGTTGATTTGATTGCGGTATGCGGAGAATAGCTTCTACAGTTGCCAACAGGCTGGCGAGGGGCGATCGCAATTCGTGGGCAGCATTTGCAGTAAACTGTTGCTGTTGTTGATAGGACTGATAAATTGGCTGCATTGCTAATCCTGAAAGCCACCAACTGGAAGTAGCAACCAAGCTCAGAGCAATAGGCAAACCAATCGCCATAATCCATTGAATTCGGCTGATTTCCGCATCAAAATGTTCTAAAGTGCGCCCAATTTGCAAATAGCCCCAGGATGAATCAGCATTGGCTTCATCAGCTAGATCATGGGTATTGGCACTATGCAAAATCGTGGTGAATTGGTGATAGCGAATGCCGTTAGCCGTGCGAAAGGTTTGCCATGAAGTGCGGTTGAGAGTTGGTGGCAGAGATAGGGGTTGATTGGGTGAAAAAGCCAGGAGTTTCCCTTGATGATTGAACAGCCGAATATAATATGTGGTGCGATCGCTAATGCCGATGGTGTGCCGTTGAATCAGCGTCGGGGTAGCCTTGCAAGGTTGTCCACTTAAACAAAGATCGGGAAAAATTTGTTGCAACACAGCAGTCGGTTCTTCGGAAGGCGGTAACAGTGGTTCAACGCTATCGTGTAAAGTTCCAGCAATTGATTCAATTTCGCGCTCCATTGCTGCCCAGTTTGTCTGTACCATTGCGCGATACATCCCCAAGCCAGAAACACTCAAAATCACGCCCATGACTCCGGCATACCAAAGGGCTAACCGTAGACGACTGCGCCGAAAAAGTGAGTAGCTATTCATAGCCGAGAATCAACTTGAGAGTTAAAGCGATAGCCAGCACCGGGAACAGTTTCAATAGGGCAGGGACAGCCATGATTTGCTAACTTCCGACGTAGTAAGCGCATTTGCGCCGCAACTACATTACTAATCGGTTCTTCATCCATGTCCCAAAGTTGATGACGCAATTTACTACCGGGAATGATGCGATTGGGGTTCTGCATCAAATACATGAGCAGCTGAAATTCTTTGGTGGTTAAGGGAATGACTAGGGACGTAGATCCATCTGAATTTACTCGTAGGACATTGTTTGCTGTATCTAAAGTAAAACCTGCAACAGTCAGGGTAGACGGTTGTAGTTGAGGCGATCGCCTCTGAAGGGCCCGCAACCGTGCCAGCAATTCTTCCATCACAAACGGTTTGACTAAATAATCATCAGCTCCCGCATCCAGCCCTGCTACACGATTTTCTGGCTGACCCAAAGCTGTGAGCATCAGCACTGGTAAGGGATTTTGATGTAGTCTGAGCTTCTGACATAACTGTAATCCCGTCATTTCCGGCAGTAGCCAATCAACAATAGCAACTGTGTAGTCTGTCCACTGGCTTTCCAGGCACAGCCATGCTTGAGTACCATCTGTTACCCAATCCACGACATATCTTTCGCTAATTAAGACTTGCTTGATTGCCAGTCCCAAATCCGCTTCATCTTCCACCAGTAAAATTCGCATTGCTCCAAGGAAATCAACCATGAAGCTCTGATCTTACAAAAACATCTGCCATTTCACCTGGATTTCATCTGCCCTTTGGCAAACTATGGAGAACTTTTGTTTAACCCGGTATCCATTGTGAGGAGAGATTATGAAACCTTTTATGCTAATGAGTTCCATTCTGGCAGCCAGTTTAATTATCAGTGCGCCCACAGTTGTATTTGGTCACGTTGGACATGGTGATGAATTTCAAGCAACGGGCGGCATTAATCGCGTGAAAGTCACTCCCCAAACCGATCAACTGTTAGGTATTGTGGTAACACCGATCGCCTCCTCTGCCAAATCTGGATCTGCTGTGATGATTCCGGTGACGGCACTGGTTGATGCCAACGGTAAACAGCTAGTCTTTGTGCAGTATAAGACTTTTTATGAGCCAGTGGAAATTACAACTGGCGCGACCAAAGGCGAACTGATCACTGTTACCAAAGGATTATCAGTTGGCGAAAAACTTGTTACCCAAGGTAGTTTGTCGCTCTATGCTGAATCGCGTAAAACTCAAACCGCCGATACAGCACCCAGTCCAGTAGCGAGTGCCACTCCCAACACCCAAACCGCCAATACAGCACCCAGTCCAGTTGCAAGTGCCACTCCCAAAACGGAAGCTGAACATCAACAGGCACACAATCAGGGTACTGCCCATAGCCATAACACCACACAACAGGCAAGTGGTGGATTGCCGATGGGTATCTTAGCAGGAGTCGGTGGTGGAGTCGTGCTTGTGGGCGGAGCGATCGCTGTTATCGCAGGCAATCGCAAGAACAAGGGAGGCGTTTAATTGAGATGTTTAACTCCATTCTGAATCAGATTCTCAAAAACTCAATTACCCAGCGTTGGTTCATAGTTATCTGTGCGATTTTAGTCACGGTGTGGGGAGTGTTCACTGTCACTCAGATGCCACTGGACGTTTTTCCCGAATTTGCGCCCCCCCAGGTGGATATTCACACCGAAGCGACTGGACTAGCTCCAGAGGAAGTGGAATCACAAATTACCGTGCCGATTGAAAGCGCGGTGAATGGTTTGCCGGGGGTGACTACGGTGCGTTCTTCCTCCAAAGTCGGACTGTCTATGGTGCAGGTGGTGTTTGACCAGGATGCCGACATTTATCAAGCCCGGCAATCAGTGACAGAACAACTCCAGCAGGTAACAAATCAGTTACCTGAAGGGGTGCATCCGCCGGAAATTTCACCGTTAGCATCGCCGTTGGGTACGATTTTACAGTATGCCTTTACGGTGAATGGGCAGGGGAAAACCTCGCTAATGGACTTGCGCCGTCTGGTGGATACTACCCTGAGCAATCAAATTTTATCTGTGCCGGGAGTCACCCAAGTCACCGTTTACGGTGGGGATGAACGGCAGGAACAAGTGTTAGTTGATCCAGAAAAAATGCGATCGCTCAATGTTTCGCTGACCGAAGTTACCAATGCTGCCAAAGGCGCAAATTCTAACGCCCCTGGTGGATTCTTAATTGGTGGTGGTCAAGAACTGTTAGTGCGCGGCATTGGGCAGGTGAAATCAATTGCAGACTTACAGCAATCTGTGGTGAAGGTGCAAGATGGGAAACCGATTTTGCTCAAAGATGTGGCGGAAGTACAAACGGGTGCGGCACTAAAGCGGGGGGATGCTAGTTTTAATGGGCAGCCGGCTGTGGTGATGATGATTAACAAACAGCCTGATGTCGATACCCCCACAGTAACAAAAGCAGTAGAAGCGGTGCTGCAATCCTTGCAAGCAAACTTTCCCCCTGATGTGCAAGTGGCGCGAACATTCCGGCAGTCTAACTTTATTGATACTGCCATTGCCAATGTCAGCAGTTCCCTGATTCAAGGCATCATCATCGTGTCGGTGATTATGCTGTTATTTCTGATGAATTGGCGCACCGCCGTAATTACTCTGAGTGCAATTCCTCTGTCACTGTTAATTGGCTTAATGTTCATGAAAGCTTTTGGCTTGGGCATTAACACCATGACCTTGGGCGGTTTAGTCGTAGCCATTGGTTCAGTTGTGGATGACTCAATCGTGGACATGGAGAACTGCTATCGGGGACTGCGAACTAATCAGGCGCAAGGCAACCCGAAGCATCCCTTCGAGGTGGTGTATGACACATCAGTGGAAGTGCGGTTAGCCGTGATTTTTTCCACGGTGATCATTGTGGTCGTGTTTGCACCAATTTTTAGTTTGACAGGTGTTGAAGGCAACATTTTTGCACCGATGGGTTTGGCGTATTTGCTCTCAATCTGCGCGTCTACTTTGGTGGCCATGACCCTTTCGCCTGCCCTGTGTGCAATTCTGCTGGCAAACCAAACCCTACCGCAAGAAGGTACATTCGTTTCCCGTTGGGCAGAACGGTTGTATCGTCCATTGTTAAATCTATCGCTGCGATCGCCCCAAATTATTCTCGGTGTAGCACTTGCAGCATTGGTTGCTGCTTTTGCGATCGTTCCCTCCTTGGGACGGGTGTTTCTGCCCGAATTTCAGGAGAAATCATTGGTAAATTCAATGGTTTTATTTCCGGGTGTTTCCCTAGATATGACCAATCGGGCTGGGATAGCACTGTCCAGTGCGCTCAAAGATAATCCTTTGTATGAGTGGGTGCAAGTGCGATCAGGACGCGCTCCAGGAGATGCAGACGGGGCGGGAGTGAGTATGGCTCATGTGGACGTAGAATTGAGCGATCGCGCCCTCCAAGACCGCGAAGCCAGCATTAAACAATTGCGGCAAGAGTTCAATAAACTGCCTGGTGTGGCATCTAACATTGGTGGATTTATTTCTCACCGCATGGATGAAGTGCTGTCGGGGGTCAGAAGTGCGATCGCTGTCAAAATCTTTGGCCCGGATTTAATTGAACTGCGGAAGATTGGCGAACAAGTGCGAGATGTAATTCAGCCCATCGCTGGCGTTGTAGACTTGCAGCTTGAACCCCAACTACCCATTCGTCAGGTACAAATTCATTATGATCGCGCGGCTGCCGCTAACTATGGATTGAGTATGGAGCAGTTGTCAAACGTGGTGGAAACTGCTTTAAATGGTCGTGTGGTGTCGCAAGTGGCAGAAAATCAGCAGCTTATTGATATTTCTATCTCCTTGACAGAGAAAGCCCGCAATAGTTTAGATGCCATTCGCGCTATTCCCATCACTACCCCTACTGGTCAAACTATCCAGCTAGGTGCTGTAGCCAAAGTAGACTACGGCATGGGAGCGAATGTTGTGAATCGGGAAGATGTATCACGGCTGATAGTTGTTTCGGCAAACGTTGCCGAGCGCGATTTGGGAAGTGTTGTCAGCGATATTCAATCCCAAATTCAACAGAAAATCAAACTCCCTAATGGCTACTTCATCCAGTACGGTGGACAGTTTGAATCAGAGCAGCGTGCTACTAATAACCTACTGGTATTTAGTATCTTGGCAGCGATTGTGATTGCGGTGTTGATGTTCTTCTCCGTTAAATCGCTCTCCGCCACGATCACCATCATGCTCAATCTGCCTTTGGCTTTGGTGGGTGGTATTATCTCCATTGCTTTGAGTGGCGGTGTGATTTCGATCGCTTCTCTGATTGGATTTATTACCCTATTTGGCGTTGCTGTCCGCAATGGCTTGTTGTTGGTAGACAACTATAACAATAAATTTGCTCAGGGAATGCCCCTCAAAGATGTGATTGTCAACGGTTCTCTAGAACGAGTGAACGCCATTCTGATGACGGCACTCACTTCCGCACTAGGGATGCTGCCTTTGGCGATCGCCAGTGGAGCCGGCAATGAAATTCTGCAACCCTTAGCAATTGTAGTTTTGGGCGGTTTATTTACTTCTACAGCTTTGACTTTATTGGTTATTCCTGCTCTCTACGCCAAATTTGGCAAACAGTTGATGCCTAAACAGAAACCCGTTTTGGTTAACCAAATATGGTCAAACGAATAACGATGTTGTGATTTTTCTTTCTCCCCCTGCCCCCAGCTAAGTGCCCCCATGCTCCCACAACGATGAGATATTTTTTTAGCTAGAAGTCCCTTAGTTCTGCTTCAGCATGGAATTAGCAACTTGGTATAAAGATTGGATGTTTAGTCCATCATTAGGATACTCAACCACAGCAAAATTACAAGTTACCTGGAAGCGATCGCCATTGGGAGCTGTAAAGACTTGCTGGCGGAGCTTGGTTAAAATGTCACTGAGGCGATGTTTGACCACAAGCCGTTCTGTTTCAGTAAACCCAGAAACTCCGACCACAAATTCTCCATTACCCCAATATCCCAATATTTCGTCACTGCAAAATGCCGATTGGAATAGACGACTCCATCGTTGCAATACTTGATTACCAGCCTCATGGCCATACTGGATATTAATTTGACGTAAATCACTGATATTCAAGATCATTAAGCAAACCGATTGCTGATTTTTCTCGGCTTGAACAATCAGGTGCTGTAAGTCGCGGCTAGACTGTAACTGATTTGCTAGTCCGGTTAAGGGGTCTTTGGTAGAGAGCGACTGTAGTAGGCGGCTGCGTTCTAGGCGGTGGGTAATCCTTGCCAGCAGTTCTGCCCCCACAACGGGTTTAACTACATAATCATCTCCCCCAGCAGCAAACACTTGCTGCACCGTTTCCATCTCTCGATGAGCCGTCAGAAATACAATTGGCAATTCCTGCCATTGCGGATCTGTGCGAACTGCCTGACAAAGTTCTATACCACTGATTTGGGGCATTTCCACATCCAAAATCAACAAATCTGGTGCAGTAGATTGCAATACCTCCCAAAAACGTCGGGGATCGTCCAATCCGGTCATTCGCATTCCCCAAGGTTCTAACATTGGGCCTAGTGCTGCTAAAATCAGTGGATCATCATCAACTACTAATACATTTACTGTTAAAGAGCGGGTAAACTGCAATATTTGAGACGCAGTTTCCCAAACTTGATTTGCTGTGACAGGTTTGACGAGAAAACCCCGCGCCCCAGACTGAGCCAAAGTCACGCGATCCATTAGCTGATCGGTGACAGCCAGCGCCAGAACAGGTACAGGAGGGATGTGTGTCGCTAAATCCAACATTAGTGCCAAACTTTCTTCTCGCTGTCCGATCTCATCTACATTCAGTACTACTAAATCTGGTGATGTGGTTTGCAAGAAGTTTTTTACACCTTCTAACGTTGTTATTTGTTGCCAACGCATTTCTATAGAAGATGCCAGTTGTTGCAACTGTGAACCCAGTTGTAAATCAGGGTCAATCAGCAGTAACTTCGGATTTATCTCTTCCCCAATCGAGGTAGCAGTTTGATTAACTACTTTTTCTACCATTGGGTTTAACAAGTTGCCTAACTCTTGGATTAGCGATATTATCTGGTGTTTTTGGGCTAATAATAACTCTTCATCTTTGTCTAAAATTTGTTCGATTTCCCGCGCTATTTGAGTACCTTTTTCTTGCTCAAACATTCCCAAAACACCAGCTAGCTTGTGCGCTTCCCGTTCTGCCGATTTACGTAATTCTATAGTTAGTGTGCCGCTAGAGAGTTCTAAGGCTGCTTGTTGCAGTACCTCCATTCGCTGTGTCATTAGCCCTTGGTATTGACTCCACAACCCACTCATTGCTTGGTTAAATTGCTGTTCAACGGATGAGGAAGTATCGGGTATGGAGGAATTCTGATCGGGATTTTTTTGAGTTATTTTTTCGCTATTTCTACTAGTAGCTTTTTGGGATTTTAAGCGATATCCCAAACCATAAACATTTTCAATCCAGTCAACGGCTCCAACTACTTTCAACTTGTGTCGCAACCACTTAATATGGGACTTAACAGTTTCCTCTTGGGGTGGATCGTCAAAAGTCCAGAGATGTTCGATAATATCTCCCCGACTAAAAACCCGCAATGGATTCCGCAGTAGTAACTCCAGCAGACTATATTCTTTGGGTGTTAAATCCAAAACCTGATTATCGTATGTTACCTCGCAAATACTTGGATCTAAACGCAATGCCCCAACTTCTAGCACTGGAGGACGGGGAGTATCGCCGCGACGTAACAAAGCGCGTACCCTTGCTTGGAGTTCTCCCAAATTTAAAGGTTTAATGAGATAATCATCTGCTCCAGCATCAAGTCCACGAATGCGATCGCTAGTTTCATCTTTTGCTGTGATCAACAAAATAGGAGTGGAACGGCCACTAGAACGTAAGCGCTGACATAAAGTAATGCCATCGAGTTTCGGCAGTCCAACATCTGTTAATATCAAGTCGTAGTTCGTACTTTGGGCATATTCCCAGCCAATTTGTCCGTCTCGTGCGATTTCAACAGCATAGTGTTGTTGGGTAAGAGACTGCAACAAAACACTCGCTAAAATTTCGTCATCTTCAATCAGCAAGATTCTCATAGCAATTTACTCCACTAGGACTAGCCCAACAAATCAATGCTGGTGATATTGCCTATCGCTGGCAGTGGCAATTGGACGGGTAACGAAAGCACAAGGCAAAATCGAAACTGCGATCGCAGCTTATCAATAAGCCATCAATAATATTAAATCGTTGCGGGCGGATTTAGCTGCCGTAAGTCCCGATGTACAATTTTCTTCCCGCAATGCAGTTAAGCCGGTTCACCGCAAACTGGTTGGATTGCTTGTGCAATCAGCTTCACAAAAAAACTGTACTGAACTATATTACATTTTCCCGCATTTCTCACAAGCTTAAGGCGTTTGATGGAGCAGAGGAGAAGTAATGAGTAAGAAGTAAGAAATTTTACTCATTACTCATTACTCATTACTCATTACTTCTCCCCTGCACAAGCGCAGGCTTTAAGAGGTGTGGTGATAAATCCGGGATTTTACATTCATCTACCCATTGTATAGATATTCTGTATTGCTAATAACAAATTTGGCTCTTTATTTAGCATGAAATCTTGTATCCCTCTTCTGTCACTCTCCGAAAACATTTTACTTTTCTAAAATCTAGAGTTTTTGTATAGCAAGCGATTGCGCGATTCTTTTCTAATAACAAATACAAGACCTATTTTTTTCTAATAGTATAGCTTGTATTGATTGCCTCATGAGGCTTCTAGCGATCGCCCTCCCGGAGAGTGACAGAAGAGGGATACATGTTTAGACTTATTACAATAACCAAGCAAGTAAATTCTGGAAATTGTATTTAATTTACTAATCACCATTTGCTTTTCTGATAAAGTTTAGTAAATCAAAGTTTTACCTCTTCTTTGTACTACTACTATCTCATCGTAATAATACCTAAGTTTTTTTTGATTATTTATCAAGGAGGAGAAGATATAAAAATCTTTTGCCAATCAAATAAAAAGCGTATTTAAATACACTTTTTATGTTATTGCCGCAGTATTTCCCAAATGTTTTTATGAGAACTGAGGCAGAGAAAATAATATGTTTTTAGACATTTTAGCTAGCTTACAACGGTTGTTTGTGGGTTACATTCCAGCAGCCGTATTGGGTAGCTTTATCGGATATTTCATAGGTATGAATAGCATGATATATCAGCTATTTAGGCTGATATTTCAGATACCACATAGTATCCCTCCTATAGCTCTGCTGCCTATTGCCTTAATAGCATTTCAAGAGAGTGAATCGGCTGCTATTATAGTAGTTTTCCTGGGAACTCTCTGGACGATGATTATTAATACTGCAATAGGTATGCGGCATTTTAAGAGACAGAATAACAACTTTCGAGTAGCTATATTTCATCTATTTCATGCCTTGAAAGTTAGCATTTGGGTAGCCTGGTTTATAGTTATTGCCATAGAAATGTTAACAGGGCCAAAAGGACTTGGCTTTACCCTGTGGGATGCTTATAAAGCTGGCAATGCTGATTACATAATCCAGGTGATTATCTACATCGGGATTATTGGTTTTATGCTGGATCAGTTACTAGATTTTGCAGCCTATATTCTCTCGCAAATGGTTTCAGATGGGAAAAAATCTTCCTAAACTTTATCTAGGCTTGCGGATTGTACCCTGCCAGCTAATAGTTTGCTTCGCAGAACGTATTCCCAAAGAACGAGTTGCTACGACTTCGATATTAACGTTGATACCAGGGCGTAAAGCTTCATCAGGAATTTTCAGCTTGCCCAAAGCTAGAGTAAAACGGTTATAGTCACGAGTCACAAGTTCGTTGGGAATATCACCTTCATATTCAGTTTTGTAGCCAGAAAAACCGTGCAAGCTATCCTGGGCGCGGAATTTCACGCGAAACTGAGTATTAATAGCATCAGACTTTGCTGCCAAATCAACTATTTTTAAGTTGAGGTTTTGTCCTGCATCGGCAAACTCTGCCACAGCTAACCGAGTAACATCTTTTTTGGGAATAGCATGGTTAACGGTAAATGTTGTTAAGTTAGCATCACTTTTGGTGTTACCTTCAACCCATAATTCTTCAGGAAAAGTAATTTCTACTTGTTTGTTATCAGTTAAATTTAGTGTTACAGCTTGATTACCAAAGCTGGTAATGGGTTGTCTTTCTTGCCAAACTATTTGAAAAGCCTCTTCTAGACGTTGTTCAAACTCTCGATAATCATCAGCGATCGCAGCACCAGGCGCAAGTAGAGAAGTTGCCCCTTTACGAATATTCCACTTATTCTTCGAGAGGTTAACCTGTTTGTTTATCAGTTGCGAAATTGCTAGCTGCACAGTTGGAGTATCCGCTGCCAAAGCTTCCTTGCTATTCACAATACTCAAAATTCCTAAGCGCCCTTGGCTACCATCGCTACCATCGCTGCCATCTCGCCCATCGCTACCGTCGCTACATCGATAAATCTTCTCAGTACACTTGTAATCAGGGCTACCGGGAGTTCCCTTACAGGTTTTCACTTCCCAACTCCGTCTGTGACAGTTACAACCCTGCGTACCGTTGCCACCTCTACCGCCGCGTCCGCCTTCTCCACCAGTTGCCCGAACGGAAATGTTCCGTAAGTCTGCCAAATTACTGTAATACACCGTGAGGGAACCACCATTTCCCCCATCTCCTCCTTTGCCACCACTACCACCATTACCACCATTGGGGGCGTTTATGTCGTGGCTGACGCGATTACGTTGATAACCACAGTCAGGACGATCAGCATGTTCCCCGTCTTCCCCGTCTTCACCATCTTTACCCGACAAATCAAGATTTACAGGTGAACCATTGACAAAAATATTTTGGTTTTCACCGCTGCTACCATCTCTACCCGATCGCCCATCGGTTCCTGTGCGTCCATCTCTGCCATAATTTCTGGCTACTTTATAGTATTCGTCAGAGGCAACGGCTGGACATAAAACTGAACCAGAAGCAGGCAAAAAGCTAGTAAATAAGCAAAATGTCAGCAGTAGTGGTAGCTTACTCCTAAAACCATTGTGCATCTAGTTACACCTAAAACTTTAGTTGAATTATCTACTCCTGACGCTGATTTTCAACAATTTGCTCCCTTTTATCCAGTGGTGTGCCAGAATTTTCGCTCATTTGGAAATAATTTGAGTGTCAACGTACCACATACCCAATTTAAGAACCGATTAAGCTGCCGTTGGATCGTCATTGACTTTAACAATCAACTTGCCAAAATTATCACCTCGGAGTAAACCGATGAATGCACTAGGAGCGTTCTCTAAACCAATAACTACATCCTCTCTATACTTGAGTTGACCAGACTGCAACCATCCAGAAACATCACGCAAAAAATCATTAAACCGATGTTGATAATCACCAACTAGAAAACCTTTGATTAAAGCCCGTTTGATTAGTAGTGGCATTAAATTAGGCCCTGGTGGAGTAGATGTGGCGTTATATTCTGAAATCAAACCTACTAGTGGAATTCTTGCTCCAAGGTTTATCTGCTGCAAGACAGTTTCTAAAATCACACCTGCTGTATTGTCATAGTAAACATCAATGCCATTAGGAGCAGCTTCTTTGAGAGCTGAATCAAGTTCTTGAGTTTTGCGGTTAATGCCAACATCAAAACCTAATTCTTTAACTATATAATCCCGCTTCTCGTCACTCCCGACAATTCCCACTACTCGCGCACCTTTAATTTTGGCAATTTGACCTACTACTGCACCGACAGCCCCAGAAGCAGCTGAAACCACAACAGTTTCACCTTCTTTAGGTTGACCGATATCAAGCAGAGCAGCATAAGCAGTCAAGCCAGGCATACTTAGTACACCTAAACTATAGGATAAAGGTGCTTGAGTAGGATCAAGTTTACGCAGTGTCTCACCCTTAGATACAGCATAAGTTTGCCAACCGTTACTATTAAGAACAAAATCCCCTACTTGAAATTGAGGATGATTTGATTTAATTACTTGGCTGACTGTACCACCGACAATAACTGAACCTAATTCTACAGGTGCAGCATAAGACTGGCCTCCACTAATGCGACCACGCATATAAGGGTCGAGAGATAGATAAATGGTGCGGCTAAGAATTTCGCCTTCACCTGGTTCGGGAGTTGGTGTTTCTACCAGAGCAAAATCACTCTCTTTTGGTTCGCCGACTGGACGACTTTTGAGGATGATTTGTTTGTTAATTAAATCGGACATAAGTTATTTTCCTCTCATGTTTTAGGCGATTTTTTTCATCAATATCCTTATCACCAAGGGTTTGCTAAACTACGTGCTTTTGCCCTAATTTCCAGGCGGCTTAGGCTTCTCTTCCGGTGTACCATTTGTAGGCCCTCCCCCCAAATTAGACACCCAATCGTTTGCTTCTAACCCGAAGTGTCCTGTCTCAAACCACTTAGACTTGAGCAGCGACCACCAATCATTTGTCAAGCCTTTCAATACGTAGTCATAAGGAAGCCAACCATAGCCCCCTTCACCCCAACGGGTTCCCCAACAGTTTCTGATTAGCAATGCTCCTTGCGATCGTTGACTACCATCAGCATTCTCTATTACTTTATGGTCGTCGTAGCCAACTGCAACAACAGCATGACCTCCTTTTACCTTATCGTTTTTAACTGGGTATGGAATATACCCACTTGGGTTTAAATCCTCGATGGAATAATACATAGTAAACCCAAATGCACAGGGAAAACCCGCGGCTAAAGCTGTTTTAATTCGGAATAACAGTATATTTTCTGTAGTGCCTAAAGGATTTAGACGGAAGTATTTTAGCGCTTGATAACTTTGACCAAAAGAGTAGCAGAAAGGGGTTGGTTCCACATCAAACTTATCTTCTTTATAAGGCCAGTACTCTTCTGGAGGTACGCCAAATAATGCCATTGCCCGCATAGTTTCCCGAAGAGATGCTCCTGCATCACCTTTACGATGCATGAGATTGCGGGTTGCTTTGTAAAGAAAGAGCCGAGAAGCATCGACATATCTATCAAAACTTCTTTTCTCAAAGTACTCCATTAAAGCAACACCAGCATGTGCCGTACATGAATCCAATGAGCCTTGGTCTTCAACTGGGGAACACCAGAAGGTTAAATCTACAAATTCTGGCATTAATAAATATACAGTTACATTCTTGCTATTTTCTTGTTTTATATATTTTTGTAAATGTCCTTCTAACGGAAGTTGTAAATCACTTTCAAACTCTGGTGTTTCCTTCAAATGCTTTGGATCATCTTGAAGTTCGGGTAATATTTGGATGACTGTTCTCAGATTATTCGGTTGAGTTTTTGAATTATTTTCTCCCTGAACTTGAGGATTATAATTCAGACTATTTTCTAAAATCTTGATAGTTACTTTTAAATCTTTGATAGATTTAAATATATCATCTATCTTTTTTAAAGATGTAGCTAATTTCTTTTTTCTATCTTTATCCAGGCAAACTTGATCAGTAATTTCCTTATCAATATTACTCAGGGATTGTTTGAAATTTAAAATTGCTGAAATAGCTATGTATAAAGAAACTGGATTTAAATCCCAGTCTTTAAATAAGTTTGTTTCCTGTTCTGATTGAGAAAAAGTACTAGATTTTTCCCACAACTCTTGCTGAGAATATTTATTGTTTTTAGCATTAATACCTGATTTATTATTCCCTTGTTGATTATTTTCTTGACGGATATCGTTAACGTATTCAGATTTATCGAACCATTGATCTAGCTTATCTAATACGTCTCTTACAGCTTTTTCAAGATTTCTATGTTTAGCTAAAGGAGAAATTAGTTGAGCAACCAATTTAACTATCATATCAATTGCTCGTTTCAACGCACCTCGGTGTTTGGCGAGATCAGACTTATCAGTATCCGTAGCTTTTGGAATTATTTTTTCATTAACAAAATGTTCAGGTTGAAATTCAGAAATTTCAAAAACCCTTAAAATTATTTCATAAAGGGTTATGGGTATTGTTGAGGATGCAGGTAAAACTTCCCGTTGCTGTTGTTTTTTGAGCGCAACTAAGTCACTTAATACTTGTAAGGTTTTTGTCCAATCAACATCATCTCTTTCTATTTCTATTTCATATCTAGCTTTAAATGATTCTATAGCTGTCTTTGTCTGTTGACTATAATACCCTGTTACTTGTCCATCAAATTCTCCTAACTCACATAAAAGCTGCTGTACTTTTTTAAGTTTATCATCACCGAAAGATTGTTTTGCTTGTGCATTATATTGATCATCTAGTATTCTCTTTGTCTTTTCGTCAACTATTCCATCAACTATTCCATCAACACGAGCAACCTTTGAAGGATAATATTGTCTTTTAAATTCTTTAACTGCATCCTCTGTTAGATAGTCAAAGAATCCTTTTATTGCCCCGTTATTTTCTCCTAAATTTTTGAGATAGCCTAGTTTATTGAGTTTTATTTGAATGTCTTTAATTTCTGGATCAAACATTCCAAATTTTTTAATTGTTTTTTCTGTGCTTTTAGCTTTAGAAGTTTCTTCTTTTAAGATTTCCAAAACTTGGTTTAAAGTATAGAGTGTTACTTGATCTACAACACTATCAACCTTGTCATCAGTGTTAGCCTTATCAATACTGTCATCTGAGATAATTGAGAGACCAAAAATACTCTTGAATAGTTTTACTGCCTCCTTTGTAATTTCACCAAAATAACCATATTCCATATAAACTGATTTTGATAAATCATCTACAAATTTACTAATATTTTGTGTCTCAGGTTCAAAAATATGCTTATATTCGGTAAATTTCAGCAACTGCTGTTGAAGATTATAGACTTCCTGCCCTGCACAACCATGAGCTAAAAATATCTGTTCTTTAAGAGCTTTAGCATTGACTAATTTGAAACCTTTATTTATCTTTTGCTGAAAATTGTTGAACTTTGAGGCGAGTGCCTCTTCGAGAGTTGGATTTAGTCCATTTTTTATTAATTTTAATAACTCAAACAATTCTTCTATACTGTTTTGGGAATCATTATCATTATTTATCTGTATATCTTGGACTGTGATCATTAACTTTTGATTGATTTCGTCCATGCGATAGTCTCTAAAATCGGGGTAGTCTGGTACCCAGCCTGTCGATTTTTTATACACAGTGATGCCCTCTCAGATTTATGCTCTTATGCTTATCTATCGTTTTGGTTCTTTTTATGCAAAAAAGGAGTTAAAATTTATTACTTTTCTTGAAGCATTTGACCACTTGAAATAATAGTCAAAGTTGGCTAAATCAATCTTTAGTCTGAGTTTGAACTCCATCACACAGATTGCGATCGCTTTGACTCACATTCGGGTTATTCTTCAGATAATCATGCAGCCAATCGCACCCACGTCCCATCAAATTATCTAGGGTGAGATTTTCCACATTCCACAAAATAGCTGTACCATCTTTACTGCCAGAAACGAGAGTCTTGCTGTCAGGGCTGAAACTGATCCCATTGACCTCACCACTATGGCCAGTAAGAGTAATAATCAAAGTCCCATCTTTGTGCCAAAGTTTCACTGTTCCGTCATCACTAGCAGTTGCAATCATCTTGCCGTCAGGGCTGAAAGTTACTTGCCAGATTGCAGCACTATGCCCATCAAGACTAGCGATCGCACCACCATCAAGCTGCCAAAGTTTTACTCTCTCATCTGCACCAGCACTGGCAAGGGTCTGACTATCAGGGCTAAAACTGACGCTGTAGACAGAAGCACCATGCTTTAAAATCTTGAGTAACTGACCTTGCCGATTCCAGAGTTTCACTTCCCCGTCATTACTACCAGTGGCAATCATCTTGTCGTCTGGACTAAAACTGACGCTATAGACGGTGGCGCTATGTTTTAAGGTGTTAAGCAACTGACCCTGGCGATTCCAAAGTTTCATTGTTCTATCTTGACTAGTGGTAGCAATCATTTTGCTGTCTGGGCTGAAACTCACGCTATGAATGCGATCGCCATGCTTTAAAGTCTTGAGTAGCTGACCTTGCCGATTCCACAGTCTCACCACCCCTTCGTCAGAACTGACGGCGGCAATTATCTGACCATCTGGACTAAAATTCACATCCCAGATTGTGTAGTCATTTACCGGAAGTGATTTGATCTGCTTACCCTGCTGATTCCAGAGTTTCACCGTCTTATCATCACTGGCGGTAGCGATCGCTTTTCCATCACCTGAGAAGTTCACGCGATTGACACCAGCCTGATGTCCAGTGAGAATAGTCTGCCAAGGGCGGTCAATTTGCCACAGTTTCACTGACTTATCTTGACTAGCAGATGCAAGGGTACGACCATCGGGGCTGAAAGTAACTTGATTGACTCTACTACTATGTCCTCTAAAGGTAGTAAGTTCCTGGCCATTTTTCTGCCAGAGTGTCACGCTATTATCATCATTACCTGTGGCAAGGGTCTGACCATCGGGACTAAAACTGACGCTGTATATCTTACTACTTTGTGCCTCTAATTTCTTAAAAGTTGAAAGCAATTTCCCTTCAGTATTCCAAAGTTTAACCGTTCTATCTAAACTGGCAGAGGCAAGGATATTGTGAGAACTGAAGCTCACGCTAGTCACTGTATTATTATGTTCTTCTAGGGTCTTAAGTTCTTTACCGTCTTTGTTCCACAGTTTCACCGTTCCGTCTAAACTGGCAGAAGCAAGGATTTGACTATTAGGACTGAAACTCAAACTATAGATAGTGCCTGTATGCCCCTTGAGAATTTTTAGTTCCTGACCCTGTATGTTCCAAAGTCTCACTATATTGTCGTCACCACCAGAGGCAAGAATCTTGCCATCATGACTGAAACTCACAGATCGAATTTTAGTATTCAGCTTTTTAAAGGTTTTAGGTTCCTTGCCATCCTGTTTCCAGAGTTTCACTGTTCCGTCTAAACTGGCAGAAGCAAGGATTTGACTATTAGGACTGAAACTTACACTAACTACTTGATCTAGGTGTCCTTTTAAAGTTTTCTGCAAAAGACCTTGTTTGTTCCAAAGTTTTATTGTGTTGTCTCCACTAGCGGTAGCGATCGCTTTTCCATCGGGACTGAAACTAACGCTTTGGATATAATCGCTGTGTCCCTGGAGGCGATCGCGTTCTCTTACCCAGTAAACCGCCTGTCCCAGCACGTCCATCACTTCTGCCCGTTCCTGGGTTGGAATATTGGCTTTGGCTGTATCTAGTTCTTTGAGTTTCTGTCCGGCTTTTAAACCTTCTATCAAGGCATCAATCGTATTTCTATTCGAGGTAAAACGTGCATCAGATGCTGAAATTAAGGCTCGGAGTTCCGATTTTTGTGCTTCTATCCGCAAGTGATCAGCCTGCTTCCAGCCAATTGCTGCAACAATAGCCAATCCTGTTGAAATCACAAACCCTGAAGTCAGAGCAATTACTTTTGTTCTGTAACGCGCCCTTTGGGCTTTGCGACTTTCGCCAATGTACTCTTGTTGGAGTGGTGCGATCAAGGGTTCTTTTCCTGCTCCTTGAGTGAACCATTGCTCTGCTTCTTCTAGTTCACTACCTTGTAGCAAATAACTATTGTTACGTTTTTTCTGATCCCATTCCAAGGCTCCCATGAGTAAGCGGGTATGCTGTTTAACATGAGCTAGGTCAGTATCAAGTGCTTTGAGTAATGATTGAAAAGCTTGCTCAAAATCATTACTTTCTTGGAAGAAAATATAGTTAATTTTGGCTAATTCGGGATCAATACCTTCAGCATACTGCCACACGATTGGCACTAAACGTTTATTGTGCTTTCGGGCGTGTGCAATCTCTTCACGGCAGACTTTAGAAGCGACTGAATTTGGACTAATAATAAAGATAAAATTATCAGCGGCTTCAATTCCTTCATAAATTTCTTTCCGCCAATCTGCCGTGGGTGGAATTCCTTCCCAGTCCACCCAGATATCTAGCTTCTGTTGCTTGAGCGCTTCATAAAGCTTTTGAACGAACTCTTTATCTTTGCGAGAGTAGGAAATAAACGCCTCAGCCATATAAATTTCGATAAATACTTAATAAAATTTAAATAAAATACTGTTTTTTTACTATTTACGTAAAAATTCTATATACTTCGGAAAAAGAATTAGTTTAATGCAAGTTTCATCTATTGTTTAAATGTTCTTACTATATGATATTTTAGAAAAATTTTCAGTCATAGATCAAAATTAGCTACTTTGGCACAAAGCTTAAAGTGAATGTTCAAATAAGGGCAAGTTTATTTCCTTTTTCATTTATTTGAACAACAATTATTTGCGTTAACACACATCCATGTATTTTTGTCAATACATGTTCCCAAAAAGAGACGTAGCATTGCTACGTCTCTACAAGTGCAAATAGCCAAAGTGACGGGTCGCCACACCGAAGCGCTCCAGAGGTCAAGCGATGGCAAGAATAGACTGAATATTACGGTGTACAAACAAGTCCTAAAAACCTAGCTTGATAAGGCTTTCCTCGTTCCTAGGCTGCCATCCAGCCCTGACAAGTAGGCTTAAACAGAAAATGCAACGATATTGTAACGACAGCGAAAGTTGACGTTGCAAAAGTTTACATTTAGAATGGAATCGGCAAAATTCGATAAGTATTTATTCTTATTTATCCTGAAAAACTGACATTCGATGAGTATATATTCTTATCAAAAGCAAAAATTTAATCTTTTAGAGTTCAACAATGTTTACAAAAGTAAAAATTCCTTAATATAATGTAATCAAAAGCGAGAAGGAAAATTGATTGTCAGAAGTGATGAATGCTATTGAATTTCCCTGGCTAACAGCCATAATCCTCTTACCCTTGGTGGCTGCCTTAGCCATCCCCTTAATCCCAGACAAAGAAGGTAGAACTGTCCGGTGGTATGGTCTGGGAGTTGCGATCGCTGACTTTGCACTGATGATTTATGCCTTTTGGTACAAGTACGACTTCCAAAGTTCAACGCTCCAACTTGTAGAAAACTATCCTTGGATACCGCAGTTAGGTTTGCATTGCGCTGTGGGGGTTGATGGTTTATCGATGCCCTTACTGCTTCTGACAGGCTTAATAAATACTCTCGCAATATTCGCGGCTTGGAAAGTTACCACCAAGCCGCGATTATTTTATGGTTTGATGTTAGCGATGTACAGCGCCCAACTTGGCGTATTTGTCGCCCAGGATTTGCTGTTGTTCTTCCTCATGTGGGAAATCGAGTTAGTGCCGGTTTACCTGCTGATTTCCATCTGGGGAGGACAAAACCGCCGTTATGCCGCTACCAAGTTCATTCTTTACACCGCCGCTGCATCAATATTTATCTTGATTGCCGGTTTTGCAATGGCATTCTCTGGAGATACCATCACCTTCGACATGGCGACTCTGGGAATGAAAGAATACCCCAAAACCTTGGAATTGTTGGTTTATGCAGGTTTCTTGATTGCCTTCGGTGTGAAGTTACCGATTTTTCCTTTACACACTTGGCTACCTGATGCCCACGGTGAAGCATCAGCACCCGGTTCAATGATTTTGGCTGGTGTATTGTTAAAAATGGGTGGTTATGCTCTCATCCGCTTCAATGTGGAAATGTTGCCCAATGCCCATGTGACTTTTGCCCCAGTGCTGGCAATTTTGGGTGTGGTTAACATTGTCTACGGTGCTTGCTGTGCCTTTGCCCAAACCAATCTCAAACGCCGCTTGGCTTACTCTTCAATTGCCCACATGGGGTTTGTGCTGATTGGGATTGCCTCTTACACAGAACTGGGTATCAGCGGTGCAGTGCTACAAATGGTTTCCCACGGCTTGATTGCTGCTAGCTTGTTCTTCCTGTCTGGCGTGACTTACGATCGCACCCACACCTTGATGATGGATAAAATGGGTGGAATGGCTAAGGTAATGCCCAAAACCTTTGCTCTGTTTACCATCGGTTCAATGGCTTCTCTCGCTTTACCCGGAATGAGTGGTTTCGTGGGTGAGTTGATGGTATTTCTGGGTATCGCCACCAGTGATGTTTACAGTTCCAGCTTCAAAGTTGTAGTTGTGTTGCTGTCAGCGGTTGGCGTGATTTTGACACCAATTTATTTACTGTCGATGCTGCGTCAAGTGTTCTACGGTGAGCAAAGTCAAGAGTTGCACTTGGATGCTGTAATATCTGATGTCAAACCCCGCGAAATATTTATTACCGCTTGTTTGCTGCTGCCAATTATCGGTATCGGCTTCTATCCCAAATTAGCAACGCAGACTTATGATGTGAAAGCAGTAGAATTAGCCGCCCATGCTCGTGAAGTTCTACCAGTCGTTGCTCATCAACAACCATCAAGTCTGTACTCGCGGATTTTCTCTGCACCAACATTGGCTACTTCTCAAGTTGAAAGTTCGATTAACATTTCTGAGTAAATTAACTTCCCATTAAGGGGTCTGCAAGTAAATTCTAAATTATTAGGGCAATAAAGGGGTGGTTACGAAACCGCCCCTAACATTTTGGCTTTTTGGAAGGGTGATCAGGTGCGTAGGCGTAGCCCGCCATAGGCATCGCTTGTATAGCAACAGCCAAAGTGATTAGGACATCAACAGATGATAAAACTTAGACACAAAAAGACTTTTCACCCAGTCCCCAGTCCCCAGTCCCTTGCTATATTTCCCGACCTAGAAATAAAACTAAATAGCAGAAGAATAGGCTTCATCCACCTTCAAAGTTGTGCCTGTAATAAACTTGGCATCATCAGAAATCAGAAAAGCGATTATTTTAGCAAACTCTGCATAGGTAGTAGGACGACCAAGCATCAAATCCGAAGGCACATTCCATCCCTCTAACTCTGCCATTGAATCTGCTACAAAAAAAGGCGCTACGGAAACCATGCGAATTTTATCTGCTTTGTAACGTTTGGCATAAAGTTTTGTAAACCCTTCCATTGCGGCGCGGAGTGTACCGCTAAAGGGTGTCCCTAATTCTGGTTCATGGGAGTCACACGCGGAAATATTCACAATGACACCGCCTCCTGAATATCGCATTGCTTCTGTAACTAGTTTGGCGATGCGGACAACACTCAAAAACAGCATTTCAAAGTTTTCTATCCACATTTCATCAGAAATAGATAGCAAATCTGGTCGGGGTGGATCTCCAAAACTATTTACTACTGCATCAATACGACCGAATTGAGCTAAAGTTGTCTCTACTAATCGCTGTAAGTCTTGAAAATTGGTAATCGAGCCTTGAGTAGCAATACCGCCCAATTCATCTGCCAAATCCAGAATCTTGGGCGATCGCGCCATCAGTGAAACCCTATAACCCTGCGCTGCTAACTCTCGCGCACAACCTGCACCAATCCCTCGACTAGCAGCAGTAATAATCGCTACTTTTTGTGAAACCATATAAGTAATTTAAATTCCTAAGCTTTTCGTAATTTAGGATATAGCCAAGAACTAAACAAACGGCTAACTCTAGGCATAACAATATATGTCAATAGCAAAACCATAGTAATGGTAATGATCAACGAAATAATTAAGGGAGGTAAACCGCGAAGCAGGGGCGTTATAAATGTATTCAACAAATTAATCAACACAAATACAGCTCCCCAAGTTAGTAATGCTGTTTTATAGCGTGGTGGAGTTTTCAGTGGTTGACCGGGAATAGAAAACCAAGCTTCTAATCCACAAATTTCTTGAACATCAGGATCGGATTCCACCAAATGTTTACCTTGATTGAGCCAGTACTCGCGATCGCGCGATGTCATCCACGCTTTCAAATTTTCATAATTGTCAAACCGAAAAATGATCACATATTCATTTCGCACACCAAGTTGGGGACGAATCACATTTGTTCCCAAATGCCCTAGATAGGTTCTGGCAACACTGGTAATATCTTTCAACCAAGCCTCGTAAGCCTTTTCACATCCTGGTTTTACCAGTTGTGAAATAACCACAGTCACAAATTGATCGTCCTGTTCCATCTTTATCAATTTTGGATTTTGGATTTTAGATTTTGGATTGATCCTATGAATAAATTCAAGGCTTGGGGATTTTGGATTTATTTCAAGTAGCTTGCTTTTCGTAAAACAAGTACAAATTCGTTGGAGAGCAAACAAATTTAAATTTTGGATTTAGAAGTTTTAATCCAAAATCCAAAACTTAAAATCTAAAATTGCATCATTCTCAACCCAAGGGATATCCAGCTTTTCCAACCTCAAGCCGAACAACATTGGCAGGAACGACACCAGTGGGTGGAGGTAAAAACATTCCACCATTCGTTACAACATAAATCGCGGTGCTATCGCCCTCACTTTGACCAAAAGCCACTGCTGTGCTACCAATTACACCTGACTCGGCTTGAGCAATAATAGTAGTACTGCGATCGGGTGCAATTCTTACCACACTGTTGTAAATGTGCGTTGCTCCATAAAGGTTGCCTTCTACATCAAAGGCAAAGTCATCAATATTGGTCTGCTCAACAAAAATTTCCGGCTCACCTGGTTTATTAGCGGTATCAATGGGAATCCGCAACAGCAACATTTTTTCCGTATTTGAAACGTAGAGGAAATCACCAAAACGCTTCAAGCCATTTGCAGCCGGAAACACGCTCTCTGAATTGCTACGAGCAAGCATTGGATGTTCTAGCCAAATTGATCCACTGGGTTGAGCAACATCAATCAGCCAGATTGCACCACGATAGGAATCTGCTGTCAAATACTGAGTATCGGAAAGTGGCGTGATGCCATTGAGAAATATTGCGTCTGGCAGTGTCAGCAACGTTTCCACCGTGCCATCACTTTTAACTAGAGAAACCACGGGTATAGAATCAGCATTCCATCCTGTTGCCACCAGATCGCCGTTGGTAGTGAAAGCAAGACCACTTACTTTGCCTTCAACAGTGGCATAAATTTGCTGATTGCCATCTGGGGTAATGCTAACAATCTCGCCAACTTCGTGATTGGTTACAAAAATTGTGCCATCTGGTGCAATTGCTAGATTTTCCAAAAAAGTATTAACAGGAAACGAGGTAATAATTTTAGCCGGTGCTAATTCAATCGGCTTATCTGCGTAAATAGACGGTAAATCTGCGGAATTTCCCATATTAACCTACCATTGTAATTGAATGGGGCCACCAAACTTTCGCATCTCTGCAAAAAACAGTCCTTGCGCTCCTCCATCGGGAAGTGTTGCTAAATAGACAGCAGTTTCGGCTCCTTCTTCTGCCGTGAACGGGGCATCATCTCCCCCCATATCTGTCTTCATCCAACCTGGAGAATAGGCATTTACGAGAATATTACTACCTTGGAGTTCCTTGGCGAGAATCACAGTTAGTCCATTTACTCCCACCTTCGAGAGTCGATAAGAAGGCGCTAAAGGGTAGTAGTCAGTGGGAACTGATGTTAGAGATGCCATTTCCGTAGAGATATTGACAATGCGACCGTAGTTTTGCACCTTCATCAACGGAATTAATGCTTGAGAAATTCTGAGTACCGCTAGAACATTGGTTTCAAAGGTCGATCGCATCGTTTCCAGTTGCACAGTTAGTAAGCTGGACTCCTCCGGCTTAGTTGTGGGATTCACGCCTGCATTATTGACCAGAATATCTACTTTGCCGTAAGTTTCACGCAGCCACTCTGTAAACTGCTGCACACTTCCGTCATTGCTGACATCTAGCGTGTGATAGTCAACATCAAGCCCTTCATTGGTAAGCTGCCCTTTAGCAACAAGACCATCTGTTTCATTACGACTCGTCAGAATTACGCGGTTGCCAATTTGGGATAATTGACGGGAAATAGCATATCCTAGCCCTCGATTGCTGCCTGTTACCACAGCAATCCTTTTTTCAGTCGTCATTTTTATGACCTTGAAACTGCTTTTGATTGTACTGTACTGAGATGCAATGAATTAAGCAAGTTGATTGCAGAAATGTATTCAATCAATGATTCTGACTTACTTCAAACTCGAAGCTTGCCGTCCACCTAAGCGTTGTTCTGACGCTGTAGGTAAGACATTGACAGAGATAGTTGCATAAACACCTTGTTTTTGACCACCTATAATCAGGCGAATAAAATCTCCTAAGCCTTCTACCAATCGAGCATTACGTAAAACACCAGAATCTACTGCTAAAAATCCGATTTCTTCAGCAAGCCCCATTACTGTTTTTCTGGCTTGTTCATCATCTCCTGCAACAAAAACAGAAACTCCATAATCCTTTAGTGGTTCAGGTGCTAATTCAAAAACTTCCTGCGCCATCGTATTAAAAGCTTTTACCACCTGCGCTTGAGGTATATCTTTAGCAAGCTTTTCGGCTAGAGATTCTACTATTGGTGGATAAGCAAATCCTTCAGGAATATCCTGATTATTGCAATCAATAATAATTTTATTGTCGAGAACTTCAGGATGAGAAAGCAACTCTTTTGGCATAATGCTGCGTACTGTCCACAAAATTACATCAGCAAACGCCGCCGCCTGATCATTTGTACCACCTTGCGTTCCGCGTCCGGCGAACTCTGCTGTTGCTTTTCCTTTTTCGGCATCACGAGAGCCAAAAAATACTTCATGCCCCTGCTCTGCCCAGAGTATACCTAGAGAGCGCCCCATGTTTCCACTGCCAATAATTCCAATCTTCATGAGTTAACCCTCATTCCACCGTAGATTGTGAAAAGATTATAGTTAAAGCAGGTGAAGTAGCCACAAAGCCATTATGACCACCAACTTACCTGTAGCCACAGAAATTATACCAGTGGTTTTGCAATTGCAACCTGCGATCGCACTAACCGAAGATCAGTTTTATGAGTTTTGTCAGCTAAACCGTGATTTTCACATCGAACGCAATGCTGTGGGAGAATTAGTGATTATGTCTCTAACAGATGCGGAAACTAGCCAACGTAACTTTGAAATTATTGGTCAGTTAGGTATTTGGACAAAGCAAGATGGTACAGGTGTAGGGTTTGGTTCCAGTGGTGGGTTTACTTTGCCTAATGGTGCGGTGCGTTCTCCAGATGCAGCGTGGATAAAACGCGATCGCTGGGAAGCCATACCACCAGAACTGCGAAAAAAATTTGCACCGATTTGTCCTGAGTTTGTAATTGAATTGCGTTCTGAGAGCGATAACTTACGAATTTTGCAAGACAAGATGCAAGAGTATATTGATAATGGCACTCAACTTGGTTGGTTAATTGATAGAAAACAGCGCCGAGTTTTTATTTATTGTCCTAATATTGCGGTTGAGGTATTAGATAATCCTAAGATACTTTCTGGTGAACCGTTGCTACCTGGGTTTGTTTTGGATTTAAGTCAGGTTTGGTAGGGAGTAAGCTAGTTTTATAGTACCGAAATCAAAATTCTAGGAATCTATGGCGGCGAAAGACATATTCCATGATGCAGTAAAACGCGCTTTGGAGAAAGAGGGCTGGTTCATCACTAATGACCCGCTTTTCCTGCGTTTTGGTGGTTTGGATATGTACATCGACCTTGGTGCAGAGAAAGTTTTAGCAGCAGAACGAAATCAAGAAAAAATTGCGGTTGAAGTTAAAAGCTTTGTTGCTCCATCTACTACAACTGAATTTAGTACTGCTTTAGGACAGTATCTCAAATATCAATTAGCACTTGAAGAAGAACAACCTGAGAGACTTCTATATTTAGCAGTTCCCTTAGACACGTATCGTTCTTTTTTTACTTTAGAACTGCCAGCTTTATTAATCCAACGTTACCAAGTTCGGCTGATTGTTTTCGATCCAGAAGAGGAGGCGATCGTAAAATGGCAAAAGTAGAACAGTACCGTCAACTTATTCAAGAACTGCTGCTAGCTTACAGCGAAATCAAAGCCAGCAACGAAGAAGTCGAAGCAGAAGTGATTTTTGATAGAGAACGCGATCGCTACCAAGTTGTTCACGTGGGGTGGTCAAATAAGCGCCGCGTATATGGCTGTGTTTTGCATCTAGATATTAAAAACGAAAAAATTTGGATTCAACACGATGGTACTGAAGGAGGTATCGCCAATGAACTTATTAATCGAGGTATACCAAAAAAAGACATCGTTTTGGCTTTTCATTCCCCATTTAAACGACAATTTACTGAGTTCGCTCTTGGTTAAGATAATCCGTAATTACGTTAAACCCGCAGAATTACTTAAAGTCATTTCAATTGCTAAATTTTTCGTGATTTAGGATATAGCCAAAAGCTAAACAAACGGCTAACTCTAGGCATAACAATATATGTTAATAGCAAAATCATAGTAATCGTAACGATTAACGAAATAATTAAGGGAGATAAACCGCGAAGTAGGGGGACTATAAACGTACTCAATAAATTAATTAACACAAATACTGCTCCCCAAGTTAGCAATGCTATTTTGTAGCGTGGTGGAGTTTTCAGTGATTGACTGGGAAGAGAAAACCAAGCTTCTAATCCACTAAGTTGTTGAACATGAGGATCAGATTCAACCAAATGTTTACCTTGATTGAGCCAATATTCGCGATCGCGCGATGTCATCCACGCCTTTAAATTTTCGTAACCGTCAAACCGGAAGATGATCACATATTCATTTCGCACCCCAAGTTGAGGACGAATCACATTTGTTCCCAGATGACCCATATATGCTCTGGAAACTCTGGTAATCTCTTTCAACCACGCTTCGTAAGCAGTTTCGCATCCTGGTTTGACAAGTTGTGTAATTACCACGGTTACAAATTGAGCGTCCTGTTCCATCTCCATTAGTTATGCCACTATCAATATTAGTAAATGATGTAATTTTTAGTCACCATAGCATGTTTGAGTTCATCATTTTAGATTTTAGATTTTGGATTTTTTCACATAGCTTGCTTATTGCGGAGCAAGGATGAATTTTCTTGCTGTGAAATATTTTTAAGTTTGGGATTTTAATTATTGTGTATAGGTTATTAATATGAATATTTTCATGTATGACTTATTTGCTCATCATTTATGACACAAAATGTAGATTTTTTATCTTTTGAATAAGTCAAAATATTGAAAATACTAAAAGGTTATAAACTATCGATTCCAAAATAGTCTAAAATTTTTGCTCGTCGAGATATTGATGAGACATTAGCCAAAACTAAACTTTACTTAGAAAACACGGTAGCATTGTTCAGATTTAGAATAAAGCTGACTATCAGTATTTCTTGCGGGCAATGCTGATATATTCATAAACCTAGAAGACAACTCGCTCTGTATGGCTCTCACCACCTCTACTTACCAAATTACTGATTTATTCGCCGAACGAGCTAGAAACCTTGCACCACCAACTTACGGCACTGAGTTAACCAAAATTATTACTGTTAGCTTTGCCTACGGTTTAGCTGACCCAATTCTCTTTCCCCACGCTGACTTAGCTGCTGCAAGTGCTGCTGTGCTGGCAGAAGAGGCTCCGATCGCCCTGAATTACGGGCCACCTTCAGGCCAATTGTATGAACAAATCATCCTCCGCTTGCAGGCTAAAGGAATCGCCGCCGATCGCGATCGCCTGATCATTGGCTATGGTTCTGGTCAGATTTTGGGCTTGCTACCAGATGTGTTTGTCGAACCTGGTGACGTGGTAATTGTAGAAGGGCCAACCTTCTTGGGAGTAGTTAGTAGATTTGTCCACGCTGGCGCACGCGTAATTACCATTCCTGTGGATGAGTTGGGGATGGATGTGGACGCCCTGGAAGAAACTTTGAGCGATTTGAAGAAACAGGGCATTCGACCCCGGTTTATTTACACCATCCCGACGTTTCATAATCCCACAGGCGCTACTATGCCGTTATTTCGCCGCCAAAAGCTAGTAGCACTGGCGGCTGAGTATGGCGTGCTGGTGGTGGAAGACGATGCTTACAGCGATTTGCGCTTCCAGGGGGAAGCCGTGCCTCCCTTGGCAACCCTCGACAAGGAGGGGTGGGTTTTATACGTGAGTACCTTCTCAAAAATTATTGCGCCTGGTATCCGGCTGGGCTGGGCTTGTGGCGATCCAGCAATTATTGAGCGGTTGGCAATGTTCAAAAGTGAGGGACCAGTGGGGCCATTTGTCAGCCATGTGGTCGCTCGCTACTGTGCTACAGGCAAACTAGATGATCACATTCAGGAGTTAATCGCCTGCTACAAGCATAAGTGCAATTTGTTGTTAGAAGCGATCGCTCACGAGTTTCCCAGTGATGTAGTTGCTTTGCGACCGGGTGGAGGCTTTTTCGTTTGGTGTAAATTGCCGCCAGATATCAGCGCCAAAGCACTCCTAACCGCTGCTAATGAACACGGCATCAGCTTTCTGTCAGGGACTCGCTGTTATGCCAATGGACAGGGAGATGATGCCATCAGGTTAGCTTTTAGCTTTCAACCAACCGAGAAGATTGTTGAGGGAATCGCTGTTTTGGGAGCAGTGTTGCGCGGATGGCGGTAATTCTTCAGGAGGCAGGAGTAAGGCTGACCGACACCTCCTCTGCCTTCCTCGATAAATTTTGTAAACTTAAAAAATTTGTTCTAAGCGTTGGAAATCGCGCTGGACTTCATACCAGAGAGTTTTATTATGGGGGTCTGTCTTCAGAGCTTTTTTGAGATAAATTCTGGCTTTGAGCAGTTGTTTTTCGGAAATAAGCGCCCGTCCCCAAATTTGATAGACGATCGCTAGCCATTGGCGGACTTCTGCATCTGTTGACAAGCGATCTGCTAAAGCTTCCGCCAGAGCGATCGCTTGCGGAAATCGTCTTTCTTGCAAAAATCGCTGCAATTGCTCATAAGTCTTCCACTTTAGCCGTTCTTCTATTTCCAATAGATTCGGCGGCTTTGGTTTCCCTGATTCTTGGCTTGTCACCGTTGTAACTGGTGTTTTCTGCCGCTGCGTTGCCTTGGTGTCATTACGCGCAGTTGACACATGACTTGAATGGGCAACAGTTTCCTCTGGCAGTACTACCGTCAGCAGGAGTTTGTAAGCCTCTGTTAAGGCAATAAATTTATCTTTGGCTTTGTTGTCATCTGGGTTGATATCGGGGTGATATTGCTGCGCCAGTCGTCGGTAAGACGCTTTGATGTCAGCAAAAGAAGCTCCCGATCTTAAACCTAGTAAACGGTAGCAATCTCCAAGATCCATCTTGAGCTATGAGCTATCGAATATCGAGATAGGGGCTACCAGCTATGAGCTTTAAGCCTGAACTATTAATAATAAGGGCTAATTTGCTATTTTAAAGTTCAATGTTGACAGTTTGTTTAAAGAAGGGAGTGGGGAGTGGGGAGTGGGGAGTGGGGATTTGGAAGTTAGGAGTTAAGAGTTTAAATTCTTTGTCTACTCCCCCTGCTTCCTCATCCCCCTCATCCCCCTCATCCCCCTATTCCCTACTCCCCAGTTATTACCGAGGTTCGGTCTTCAATTACACGGTCAATTAAACCGTATTCCTTAGCCTCTTGAGCAGACATGAAAAAGTCACGATCCATATCTTTTTCAATTTTTTCTATGGTCTGACCGGTTTTATCAGCATAAATGCCATTAAGCTGGTGACGAATTCTAAGAATCTCTTTAGCTTCAATTTCGATATCAGTTGCTTGTCCACGGGTGCCACCAGATGGCTGGTGAATCATAATCCGTGAGTGAGGCAATGCTAACCGTTTGCCTTTTGTGCCAGCTGCCAGCAAAAAAGACCCCATTGAAGCAGCTAAACCGACGCAAATAGTCACTACATCTGATTTGATATGTTGCATGGTGTCAAAAATAGCCATGCCAGATGTAACCATTCCACCGGGAGAATTGATGTATATATAAATATCTTTACCTGGATCATCTGAGTCCAGATACAGCATTACAGCGATAATTTGATTGGCAATTTCATCATCAATATCTCGCCCCAAGAATATAATCCGTTCTCGGTAAAGGCGATCGTAGATACTAATCCAATCTGTATATTGTCCACCGGGCATCCGGTAAGGAACTTTAGGAACGCCTATAGGCATAATTTACTCCGTTCTTAATAATTTGGGGGCGGTAGGAGAGTTAGGAATAACTCATAACTCCTGTACAGACGCGATTAATCGCGTCTCTACTCAGCACTCAGCACTCAGCACTCAGCACTTACTAGAGGACACTGGCAGGAAGTGGGGGATTGGCGAGTTCTTCTTTCTCAAAAACTCGGTCAATCAGTCCGTATTCCTTCGCTTCGTAAGGTGTTAGGTATAACAGCCGATCCATATCCTTAGTAATTTTTTCTGGAGGCTGTCCAGTAGTGCGATGCAAGATATCAACTAAGGCTCCTTTATTTACCAAAACTTCCCTAGCGCGAATTTGAATATCCGTTGCTTGACCTTGGGCGTAGCTCTTGGGCTGATGCAGGATAATCGAGGAGTGAGGCAAACTGGCGCGGCAGCCTTTTGTACCAGCACTGAGAAGCATCGCTGCCATACCCATCGCGGAACCGACGCAAATGGTGTGGATAGGAGGCTTGATATATTTCATGGTGTCAAAGATGGCGAAGGCTTCGGTTTCAAAGCCAATAGGTTCGCCACTGTAACCGGAAGTGCCGGTGGAGTTGATGTAGATTTTAATCGGTTTTTCGGGGTCGTCGGATTGCAAAAATAGCAATTCGGCCACGATTAATTCCGTGACAGCAGGCACCAGTGGCATCCCAATATAGACAATTCGCTCCTTCAATAAGAGGGAAGGTAAATCTGGCGGTGGTGTCCGGTAAAAGTTATCGCCGTAATATGGGGCTTGAACAGCCTTAATTGGGGAAATGTCCATAGCAACTGATCGCCTGAAACTATGCCGTTAACTGTAATACATCCTAGCGCGATGCACGCCTCCCTCAAGGTGCGGATTTCTCCCTAATGCTGAAGGCGGCTTCGCATCTGCCAATGCTTGGCTTCTAAGATATTCTGATTATATTAGTGTATTTATGTTGGATAGGTTTTCCGTAGAGCTAAAGTAGTGCTTTGAAGTTATTTATTAATATGTGTATCCTGAATAGGGGCTTTGTGTTATGAAGGTTAGTTTGCACCCTGCCTTGAATGATGGTAATTTGGACGCGAATCAACTGAATAGTCAACGTCAGTTGGGAATTTCGATTTCGGCGATCGCAGAGACTCAAGACCGCCATGTACCCCTGAATTTATGCTTAATTCTCGATCATAGTGGTTCGATGAACGGGCGATCGCTAGAAACGGTCAAAAAAGCCGCGAATCGTCTGGTAGATAGACTCAATCCTGGCGATCGCCTCAGTGTTGTAGTTTTTGATCACCGTGCCAAAGTCTTAGTACCTAGTCAAAGTGTCGAAGATCCAGAGAAAATCAAACAGCAAATTAATCGCCTCAATGCCGATGGTGGAACTGCGATTGATGAAGGATTGCGTTTGGGGATTGAGGAGTTGGCAAAGGGAAAAAAAGATACTGTTTCTCAAGCCTTCTTATTAACCGACGGTGAAAATGAACACGGTGATAATAATCGCTGTTTCAAATTCGCTCAATTGGCTGCTAGTTATAATTTGACTTTAAACACTTTGGGATTTGGTGACAATTGGAACCAAGATGTTTTAGAAAAAATTGCTGATGCTGGTTTAGGTACTTTATCTTATATTCAAAAACCCGAACAGGCAGTGGAAGAGTTTAATCGCCTGTTTAGCCGGATTCAAACGGTGGGATTGACTAATGCTTATCTGCTATTCTCCCTGATGCCCCATGTCCGGCTAGCGGAACTCAAACCGATTGCCCAAGTTTCCCCAGACACAATTGAGTTACCACTGCAACAAGAAGCTGATGGGCGTTTCGCTGTGCGGTTGGGAGATTTAATGAAAGATGCAGAACGGGTAATTTTAGCTAATATTTATTTGGGACAATTGCCAGCAGGTGAACAAGCGATCGCTAATGTGCAAGTCCGCTACGATGATCCAGCCGCCAACCAGGTAGGTTTATTGACAGCAAATATCCCAGTTTATGCCCATGTCGTGAAAAATTATCAAGCAGACCTTAATCCCCAGGTGCAGCAGTCGATTTTGGCATTAGCTAAGTACCGCCAAACCCAGCTAGCCGAGACGAAATTACAACAAGGCGATCGCTCTGGTGCGGCGACGATGTTACAAACGGCTGCGAAAACCGCGCTGCAAATGGGAGATACTGGGGCGGCGACGGTGTTGCAAACTTCTGCCACCCAGCTACAAGCTGGCGGAGATTTATCTGAAAGCGATCGCAAGAAAACCAGAATTGTCTCGAAAACAGTTTTGCAAGATACCCCTCCCCAGTAAACTCAGGTTTAGATGAAAGTTAAATTGCTATCGGCGTTAAATGACAATAATGTTGATGTGGCTCAAACAAGTAGCCAACGTCAACTAGCAATGACGATTTTTGCGATCGCTGGTGAGTCCGATCAAAATCTTCCCCTTAACCTCTGCTTGATTTTGGATAGAAGTGGTTCCATGCATGGACAACCGATAAAAACGGTGATCCAGGCAGTGGAAGGATTAATCGATCGGTTGAAAGTAGGCGATCGCATTTCAGTTGTGGCTTTTTCCGGTACTGCGGAAGTCATTATCCCTAATCAAGTCATCCTAGACCCCGAAAGCATCAAATCTCAAATCAAAAGCAAACTGACTGCTAGCGGCGGCACTGCGATCGCTGAGGGTTTGGAATTAGGCATTACAGAACTGATGAAGGGGACAAGAGGCGCTGTTTCCCAGGCATTTCTGCTGACAGATGGGCACGGTGAAAGCGGTTTGCGAATTTGGAAGTGGGATATTGGGCGAGATGACAACAAGCGCTGTCTTAAACTGGCGCAAAAGGCTGCCAAGCTGAACCTAACTATCAACACTTTCGGATTTGGCAATAGCTGGAATCAGGATTTGCTGGAAAAAATTGCCGATGTCGGTGGTGGGACTCTAGCCCACATTGAACGTCCTGAACAGGCTGTGGATCAATTTAGCCGACTGTTTGGACGGATTCAATCGATTGGACTAACTAACGCCTACTTGCTGTTATCTTTAGTGCCCAATATCCGATTAGCAGAATTGAAACCCATTGCCCAAGTTGCCCCAGACACAATCGAGTTACCAGTGGAACCCGAAGCTGATGGTAGCTTTGCTGTACGCTTGGGAGACTTGATGCAGGATGTAGAACGGGTAGTTTTGGCGAACATTTATCTGGGACAGTTGCCAGAAGGGAAACAAGTGATTGGGCATCTGCAAATCCGTTATGATGACCCATTAGTTAACGAACAAGGCTTACTTTCGCCCCTTGTACCAGTGTATGCAGATGTAGTGCGGGCGTATCAACCAACATCCAATCCCCAGGTGCAACAGTCTATTTTAGCATTAGCAAAGTATCGTCAAACCCAGTTAGCCGAGGCGAAATTGCAACAAGGCGATCGCACTGGTGCAGCCACGATGTTACAAACAGCAGCTAAAACCGCTTTACAAATAGGAGATAAAGGTGCAGCCACAGTGTTGCAAACTTCCGCTACTCGCCTGCAAGCCGGAGAAGAACTTTCCGAAGCTGACCTTAAGAAAACTAGGATAGTATCAAAGACTATTTTACAGGAATAGTCCTTTAAATAACTCTTAACTCCTAAATTTTATGAAAACTACTGGCATTGATCATGTAGGTATGGTTTGTTCTGACCATAATCGCTAGGCAAGTATGTAGTCTAAATAAATTCAATTTGATCAGTCAAGGATAAGTTTTTATTTACCAGCATTGGCTTTTTTTAGCCTTAATCTTTTATATTGATATTTTAAGTATTTTTTTATAAAAAATACTTAAAAATTGTTGAGAATTTTTACTAAAATCACCAAAAAAGCTGTGTTATTTCGGAGGTAATAATAGCTACAAATAGGACAAGATGTGCTTAATACATTAGCTTAATCTTGGTGCATCCAGAAACATCAACTACAAGGGTATGAAAAAGGCTTTTGCTTTAATTATGGTTCTGATAACACTTGCCAGTTGCAAGTCTGTAGGCAAAGGTCTACGTAATGGTATCGGGGAGGCGATTGGCGAGTTTACGGGTCAAACGATTGTAAAAGCTGTTTTAGATACAGTACAAAGAAAACAGTTATCTTCCGATGGCAATTGGGTATATATTCTAACTAGTCAATCCAGCTATGAATACTATATTGATCTTGATTCAATCATACAAGAAGGACAACTATACACTTACAATAAACTAATAAAGTTTCAATACCCTAACCGTAATGGAGTTAAAGCGATGATTATCAGTAGCGGTATTGATTGTAATAGTGCGACTCTTTATGAATTCGATAGATTAGAAATTAACTCCCAAGATATAGTAATAAGAAGAGTTAATCTCAAGGAACCTGGAGTTTCATTAGTAAAATCTGAGACAGCAGGTTATTCGTATTGGGAATACTTTTGTAGCAAATAAAAATGCTAATTTAATGCATCTTCAGCTTCAGACATCCCAATTTCACCCACATGGATGGTGTAGATACTTACATCACGTAGTAATGCTGCCGCAGAGAGTGGTAATCCCTGATCAAGCAACAGTTTCATAGCTGTTAGGTAGTTCAATGATGCGATCGCTCAAGTAGGACGATGCAAAAATTAAGGCTTGCTGAATATCTTCATCTTCTAATTCGGGAAACTCCTGGCGCAGTTCTTCTCGATTAGGATAAGTAGCTAATAACTCAATCACTCGACGAACGGTAAGCCGAAGATTACGAATAGAGGGCTGTCCATTCATGCGATTGGGATTGCTGGTAATGCGATCTAATTTCATGGAAGTAACCCTAGCTCCTGATGAAAATCATCGTCAATGTATATTGCTTCATACCAAGTTAATGAGAGACGATTGTACTCCAAGCAAAATTTTATAGCAAGGAACGGGAAATAAGGCTTCAGCCACTAAAATAGAAAAATTATTCACGAGCGTTGTAGTTATGGGTAATGAAGTTGAACTACTTGAACACTGGCGAGAACTCACACCCGAAAAGCAACAAAAAGTTTTGGAGTTTGTTGAAGTACTTAAATCTGAGTCAGAAACAACACCCCCCGAATCTGATTTTGTGCCACAAATACCCTTAGCCAAAAAATTATGGTCAATCCGACAACGAGCGATCGCTGCTGGATTACAACTTCTCAACGAAGATGAAATAGGACTTGAACTTGCTGCACGTCGCGGTGGATTCCGTGAGTCTTAAAAAGACGTATATAGATTCTGGTGTATTGATCAGCGTCTTTAAGGCTGATGGCATTAAGGTTTGCATTTTCCAGATTAGCACTTTGCTAAAGCCTTTATCTTGCAAAGACTAGCAAAACTCTGCTAAAAGTGCTACAGGGAAATGATTATTAGCTTGAAAAGTACACATGAAAACTACTGGAATTCATCATGTAGCTATTATTTGTTCTGACTATGAACGCTCGAAAAAATTTTATGTCGAAACTTTAGGCTTTTCGATTATTGAAGAGACTTTTCGCGCCGAGAGAAATTCTTATAAATTAGATTTACGAGTTGGAGAAAGTGATCAGATAGAGTTATTCTCTTTCCCAAATCCTCCTCAAAGATTTAGTAGTCCAGAAGCTTGTGGTTTAAGACATCTTGCTTTTAAAGTTGATGATCTAGAAAAAACTGTTGATTACTTAAAATCCCAAGGTGTCGAAACAGAAAATATTAGAATTGACGAAATTACAAGTAAGAAATTTACTTTCTTTAAAGATCCAGATAATTTGCCATTAGAGATTTATGAAAATTAAGCTTTAATACAATACAGTTCAGATAAGTCCAAAACACTTGTAGAGACGGCGATTTATCGCGTCTCTTGCCTTAACCGAACCGTATTGGGGTTACTCCAGCAATAACGGTCTTCATCCTCTTGTCTCCTGAAGCAAAACTATGCGCTGTGGGGGCTTATTTTTTATCTTGCCCATTGCTGCAAAATGTAATTATAAAAAGCCTCTTTATCGACTTTATCCATTGCATAAATTTTCCGACCACCGGTAACTACTTTAGTACGCCCCTGACTAAGACCAGTGGTGATAATTTCTGTTTCCCATTCGCGTAGTTGATAAAATTCTGGATGTCCCAAATAAGCTGTTGCCAAAACATCCCAAAAATAATAATCTTGGGGGATAACTAGTGCATAACATTGTCCAGCTAAATCAGAGATGGAATACTGGCGTTGTCGTCCCATTTTTTGCACTAATTCTGATGTGACAGGGACATTGTTAGTTAAATCTAAAGGACACATAATAATTTCAATTTGGGTTTGCCATACCCGCGCGGCTGAAACCGCGTCCCAATAAACATTCCATTCGGCAGAACCATCTTGTCCCGCTTCCAGACTTTTTTCTACATTACCAGGGACATTTAACGCACCCCCCATCCACACAATCTTGTGAATCTTGGCTTCAATGTCTGGTGCTTTGTCCAAAGCCACTGCAACCGTCGTCAACGGCCCAGTTACCATCAACGTTACGGGGCTTGATGCGTCACGTAACACCTGGATCATAAAATCTTGACCTGTTTCAGCAAGCAGAGGCGTAGTGATGGTTTCCCTTTGATTGAGAATGGGGAGATGGTCAACGATAAACGAATCACGGCGATAGAGAGTAGGAAATGGATTAATCCCGCGCACAGTGCTTTCTGCAACTGGGATATGAGAAAATCCCATCAAATCTATAATTTTACGTGTGGCACTAACAGCCGGTTGAACGTAACAATCTGCTGGAGTGACGACAACACCAAGGAGTTCAATATGATCCATCGTCAACAGCAGCATAGTTGCTAGATAATCATCTACACCACCATCGTGATCCATTAATACTAGTTGTTTTGACATAAAAGGAGAATTATTAATATGGATGAGTTTATCAAAGCTGCAATTCAGGAAGCAAAACAAGGCAAACAAGAAGGTGGAATTCCCATTGGTTCGGTTCTCGTCAAAGATGGCAAAATTCTCGGCAAAGGACACAATAAACGTGTGCAAGACGGAGATCCTGTCACCCACGCCGAAATCGATTGTCTCCGCAATGCTGGAAGGGTTGGCAGTTATAGAGGTACAACACTCTATTCAACCTTAATGCCGTGTTACTTGTGCGCTGGGGCAGTGGTACAATTTGGCATTAAAAAAGTCATCGCTGGAGAATCCAGAACTTTTCCTGGTGCTAAAGAATTTATGGTATCTCACGGTGTGGAAGTAATTGATCTTAATCTTGACGAATGCGAACAAATGATGAGTGAGTTTATTGAAGCTAACCCCGAACTATGGAATGAAGATATTGGTAAATAGTTATTGGGAATTGGGGATTGGGCATGGGGCATGGGGCATGGGGCATGGATCTAATGGCACTAAGTTAAGCTGAAAGGTAAGCGGCGTAGGGATTGCAGAGGGGCAGGGGAGCAGGGGGGCAGAGGGGAATTTATAAATATCTGAGCGCAATGCCTAAAATTTCTTCCTTCTCCCCTGCTCCTTTGCTCCTCTGCACCCCTGCTGCCTCAACGATTTTCCCTTTTCTTAGTGCCATTCGGGCATGGATCAATAGTTCTTCTTCCCCCACTTTCTACTTTGTTTGTTTGTATTACAATGCAGATGTCCACTAGGCGGCATACTGTCCATCTACCTAAATCCAGAAGATTATTTGATGAGTAATCAACTACAAGACTACAATCCCAGCGGCGTAGGTGAAGTAAATGGCAACCTCTTAGGTTTGCCTTGCGATTACGAGTCTGCAAACCTGATTGTCTTTGGTGTGCCGTGGGAAGTCACTGTTTCCTATGGTGCTGGCACTGCTAACGGCCCACAGCGAATTCTAGATGCTTCGACTCAACTAGATTTGTTCGATTTTGATAACCCTAATGGTTGGAAACAGGGAATTTTCATGGTGGAAATTCCCCAAGATATTTTAGAGAAGAACACATACTATCGCACTTTGGCAGCAAAAATTATTGAGCGATTAGCCCAAGGTAAACAACTCTCAGATACACCAGATTTAACACCTGTGCTGACAGAAATTAATCAGGCTGGTGAACAGGTGAATCAATGGCTGTTTGAAAATTGTCAAGAAGCAATTAATCATGGTAAGCGAGTTGCAGTCATTGGTGGAGATCACAGTTCACCTCTAGGTTATTTTCAAGCATTAGCGGCTAAATACCCAAACTATGGCATTTTGCACATTGATGCCCACGCAGATTTACGGGATGCTTATGAGGGATTTGAGTTTTCCCATGCGTCTATTATGTTTAATGCGATGAAAATACCGCAAATTTCCAAGCTGGTGCAGGTGGGTTTGCGTGATATTAGTCATGATGAAGTGCAAATGATTGACCAATCTGATAGTCGCATTATTGCTTATTACGACCCAGCTATTAAGCAAAAGCTTTACTCTGGAACAACTTGGATTGATTTATGCCGAGAAATTATCAGTCATTTACCTGAGTATGTTCATATTAGCTTTGATATAGATGGTCTAGATCCAAAACTCTGTCCGAGTACAGGTACTCCTGTTCCAGGTGGGTTGGAATTAGAGCAAACTTTTTGTCTGTTCCGGGAATTAGTCAATAGTGGCAGAAAAATTATTGGCTTTGATATCTGCGAAGTTGGGGATGCTGAGTGGGATGGTAATGTGGGGGCGCGGGTAGTTTACAAGCTGGCAAATTTGATGGATTTATCCCAGCAGAAAATATAAGCGATAAAATTTTGGCAAAGTGGCAATGATACTGAACTCAAGGCAATGACAACAGCAACTCCTTCGTCTCTCACCCTCGAAGAATTCCTCAAACTGCCAGAAACCAAGCCTGCCAGTGAGTTTATTGACGGTCAAATTTACCAGAAACCTATGCCTCAAGGCAAACACTCTCGTCTGCGACTCAAGTTTTGTGATGCTGTAAATCAAGTTGCCGAAAGCTCACAAATTGCCCTCGCCTTTCCAGAATTGCGTTGTAGCTTTGGTGGACGTTCTATTGTTCCCGATGCTGCTGTATTCATTTGGGAACGAATTCCTTTTGAGGCTGATGGCGAAGTACCCAATGCTTTTGAAATTTATCCCGACTGGACTGTAGAAATTCTTTCACCTGAGCAAAGAGCTACTAAAGTTATCAGTAATATTTTGCACTGCCTTAAACATGGTACTCAGCTAGGATGGTTAATCGATCCAGAGGAACGACTGATTTTAGCATTTTCACCAGGACAGGAACCTATTGAGTTGATAGGTAGCGATTGTCTTCCCACACCAAAGTTTTTAACACTGGATTTGACGGTTGAGCAGGTTTTTGGGTGGCTAAACCAATTCGTAATTCGTAATTGGAACACGAGTTGTCAAGTAAAAAGGTCGTAGGAGTAGCCCGTCGGAGACATCGCTTCACCTTTAAACTTCACTAATAGTCTATTTTTACTCATCTAAACGGTGTGCGATCGCATTCAACAATTCCTCAAAGTCTGATTTGCTGTGAATATCAGGGGTGAGTGTGTTCATATCTTTTAGCAGGTTAGTCAGTTCCGCGATCGTGTTGCGAATCTCGGTGTATTGGTCAATCTCTTCACGAAATCCCTGCAAATTAGCTGCGGAAACCCCTTTCATAGCTTCGTCTAATTCTTTAATTTCGTCTTCCCAATGTTTAATATATTTAAGTCTTGCAACAGGCTTATAAATTTGGGCATCCGCTAACACAATAGGGAAAATTCGATTATAAAATTCACCATTTTTAGCAATTTGCACTAGCTCAAACATGCAATTGGGAGATTTTAAATACTTGTCACTAATAACTGCGATCGCACATTTACCGCGTCCAATGCGTTCCATGAAGGATTTAATTAGTCCTTTGTAGCCCAAATCGCGTTTATCGCGGATGATTTTGATTCCTTTTGCCTGGAAAGTTTCATCCAGTTTATTGACAAATTGCTCACTTTCTCCACCCCAAGCATAAGAGATAAAAATTTCCTTCTCGAACTCTATTGCAGATTGACTATTCATGATACCTTTTTCTACTTGTTTGCTATCTCGTAACCGATGCGTCAACAATTCATTTCTCTCTTGCTCCAGTTCGCTTTGCAACGGTGTAACTTGGGGGTTGATTTCCTCATCTGCTTTAGCGGATTGGAACATTACATCATCGATTAACCTGCGGACATCTACCATTTGAAAGCTTTTCTGGCATTGGATCTCGTACTGACGAGCGTATCGAAACCTATACAGCACATCCATATAATAAACATGAGGAGTCCGGCTTCCTTCACAGTTTTTGCAATTACAAGGAACTAAAGTTTGATATTCCAAACGTTCGTAAGAGTTGTGGATTTTTTCGAGTTCATGGGTGATGACAGCCATCAATTCTTTTGTACGGTTTCCGGCTACACGGATTTTAATTTCCCGTTGATTGTAGTTTTCAATGATTTCAGCACGAGTTTGATCTTTGTTGAGAACAACACCGTTTTTCCAAACGAGTTTTTGCTGTTCAATCCAAGGGTGCGTCTCGACAATAAAGCGGGTGAGGATGCCTTTGGGCATGAATGTATAGGTGTAGCGTAGGATAAGGTTGTGGGTATCATCCCAAGTATATTTAGCTTTTTCAATGGAAAGCAATTGAGGCGCAATATAATTGTTAGGGCGATCGCGGATTTCGTAACAAAGCTTGAACTGCATCATTAATTGCAGGAGTTCATCTCGCATATCTGCATATTCGCCATCTTGCCAAATATTTTTGAGGTCGTCTTTGGTAAAACAACCTAGATTTTCCTTGACAGCTTGATTATCCAAAACTTTGTAAACGGCAGTTGTCGCCCATTCCGGTTTGAGGATGACGTAGTGTTTGAGTGTAGAATCATCTTGAAAGTGGAGGCAAACGCCGAGGTCGTGAAGATAGCTACTCAAGCGCAGCATGTCTTTACGGTCAGTTAAATTATTGACTCGGCAAAGGTTAAAGTATTCTTCAACGCTGATGTAATTTCGGGAATCGTTCTCTAAGGCGGTTCTGACTCTTACCCAGAGTTTTGGTAAAGGTGTGCCAACGTGGTCAAGATTGCTGATGTAAAGCTGAATCGCGTTTTTAATCTCGGTTAAACCGCGATTATTTTCTAAATTGGTTGCCAGTATTTTCTCCAGATTGCTAAATTCTCCTCGTAACTGGCCTTCATTGACTTCGCACTGACGGTCTTGTTTTTCGTTTTTGATGATGAGAACTGGGCTTTTGTCGCTCAAGAGTTCGACAACTTTCAGCCACCAGTAAAAATCAGTGTTTTCTTTGCGAGTGTCGGCAACTAAAGCATAGAGAGAACGCTTGCTGAGGAAAAACTGATGGGTTTGATGGTAGATTTCCTGACCGCCAAAATCCCAGATGTTGACACGAAAATCTTTGCCATTGGGCTGTGTAAAGTGCCACCGAATCACGTCAATGCCTTGGGTTGATTTCTCTTCTGCCTGGAGTTTATAGGTTTCGTTTTTGATTTTATTAGCTAAAGAGGTTTTACCGGCTCCTCCTTCGCCAACAATCAAGAATTTTGCTTCGTAGAAGGGTTCGCTTTCTGCTGGATCTTGCACCCGAAAATAGAAATCGAGAATTTCATTCACATTACCCGGATTTTGGTAGTAAACCTTCGGCCCCAAAATCTCTGGTGGAATGGGGACTGGATTTCTACGAAGATCCAGCTTTTCCAGGTTTGACAGTTGCCTGATTTCCCTTGGCAGACTGCTCAGTTGATTATTGTTGAGGTCGAGGGTTTGCAGGTTGGTGAGTTGGCCAATTTCCGGTGGCAGACTGCTCAGTTGA
>NZ_JBDNJQ010000452.1:0-302 GCF_051172895.1 Nostoc sp. CALU 1950
TTCTGAGCCAGCTACATACAGTTCAGAAAGTGTGATATTAGCCATGATTTACTCCAAAAAAGTTGTTGTAGTTAATGAAATTGCTGAATATCAATAGCTCTTTTGGGTTTTTGATGTTCAAGAAACCTGATGTTTATCACATATATTTCTTTTTGCTTCTAATCCCAAAAGAGCCATTTAGCTCATTAGCGAACTATGCTATTAATCTTCATCGCTGAATGACTTAGCTAGGGATACAACGTTATTAATACCCAGACCTAAGATGGAGAATTCAAATCCCTTTTCGCCATAGGTCAAGAAGT
>NZ_JBDNJQ010000453.1:0-302 GCF_051172895.1 Nostoc sp. CALU 1950
ATCCCCCGTTGCTTTTTGAAACGATGGTTTTAGGCGGGCCTCATCACGGGAGAATGCAGCGTTATTCTACATGGGAGCAGGCACTAACCGGTCACGATCGTACCGTCGTAGAAGTCATGACTACCTCACCACCAGATGAGTAATCTCAAATCAATACAGGATTATATTTAATACTTAATAATTTACACAAAACTGGATGAACTACAGCGCAGATTCTTTACCTGAGATCAAACTTATTCCTCTTGACCGTGAAGCTCTACATTTCACACAGCCAGGAGAAACTAGAAGACCACCAACCGATA
>NZ_JBDNJQ010000454.1:0-302 GCF_051172895.1 Nostoc sp. CALU 1950
ATCTCGCCGCCAAATCTATAGATTATGGCGGGAGCCTTCTCTCCGATTTAGGTAAAAGTTGCAACGACTAAACTAATAGCGACATCTGCCCACCACCAATCCCAAAGATGAACTGCTACAGCAGCTATAATTACGCCAACAGAACTAGCAGTATCAGCAATGACATGAAGCAAAGCTCCGCGCAGATTTAAATCGTTATGAGTATGGGGATGAAGCAAAGTAATATTGAGCAAATTGACGATTAAACCTAAGAGGTTGTTTGAAAAGTCCTCTTGTCGGTATCAAAAGTTTTAGATCCCCCT
>NZ_JBDNJQ010000455.1:0-302 GCF_051172895.1 Nostoc sp. CALU 1950
AAGTCAAATGAGGCTCTGTTCTCTTTAGATTTTCTTTACGAATCAGCTCTAAGGGCTAATGGCAAAAATTGTGGGTTTTTAAGACGCGATAAATCGCCGTCTCTACAAGTGTTTGCGTCTGATCTGAACTGTATTGGTTTATAGCTAACACTGCTTGGTTAAAGTAAATGGCGGGTGAAATCAAGAAAGATATGTTCGCGTTTTACGATAACAGTAAGCTTTTATTCATTATCTTTGCTTTCTCATGGGTTTGTAGTAAGCACTTAAGTGCTTAAAAATCCAGGACTAAAGTCCTTACTACA
>NZ_JBDNJQ010000456.1:0-301 GCF_051172895.1 Nostoc sp. CALU 1950
ACGGAGTAAAATGTCTGAACAGTTAGGGCAAAAATGCTTACTCATCATCGATTGAGTGATTGTTGTAGATATACTCAATTTGCGAGGACTTGTTAATAAAGCTTTATTAAGCATATATTTGACTACCCTTTGTCAATTTGTTGATAAAGGTTAGTATGACACTTTAAGATTAGAGATCATGTTTAACCAAGCGTTTGATTAGTGTATAAGTTGTACAAGTTTTACTAAGATATTTTATTTTTAAAGTTTATTTAATAACTTTTGAGCGTTTATCTCTCCTATGGTGTAATTCCATTTAAAA
>NZ_JBDNJQ010000458.1:0-298 GCF_051172895.1 Nostoc sp. CALU 1950
TGGCAAAATCTCTGGTAGTTTATCCACTAAGGCGGTCAAGGCATCAGCGCGATTTTTATCATCCTGAATTGACCGAGCAACAGCCAGTGCTTCTGGCAAAATCTCTGGTAGTTTATCCACTAAGGCGGTCAAGGCATCAGCGCGATTTCTCTCATCTTGAATTGACCGAGCAGCAGCCAGTGCTTCTGGCAAAATCTCTGATAATTTGTCTGCTAAAGCTCTCAAAGCATTGGCGCGATTTCTCTCATCATGAATCGACCGAGCAGCAGTCAGCGCATCTGTTAACAACTCCGGTGGC
>NZ_JBDNJQ010000051.1:0-47095 GCF_051172895.1 Nostoc sp. CALU 1950
GGCTTTGAACTCCATTAATGAGGCTTTGAACTCCATTAATGAGGCTTTGAACTCCGTTAATGAGTTTTTATTTCTATTCTCTAATCTCCTGCTCCCGGCTCTCTCATCCCAATTCCCCAGTCCCCTTTCCCCAATTCAATTTTGAAGAAGTGCTTCGGGGGAATTGATTTTATCTTCTGGGATGGAAGTTTCGCCTTCCAAGCCATTGATTCGACGGTAAAAATCTTGGAGGTAATTTAAATCTTGGGAAAAAAAGTTTTCCACGATTGCAGGAGTCACTTCTGATAAAGCACCCAAGTGGGTAATCACTCGAGACAAGATAATAATTGTGGCATAAACGGGATTAGCTTTAACGCGGGGGTCACGCAAGGGTGCAATTTCGTCTATCGCCGTTGATAAACGCATTACACCTTTACGGTGGAGGTTGCCTTCAGAGTCTAGATACCCCTTTGGCAGTGTAAATTCAAACTCTGTGGGAAACATAATCCTCCTAATTACTTCACGCGTTTAAATTCCTCAAAAGCAACCTCCACCTCCTCAATTTCGATGTCATGGCTGCGGGCGTTAACATCGGCAATTTTGTAACTTGCGGGCCAAGCACCGGCTAATTCGAATCTAGCTACTTCTTGATTTGCCTGATTATAAATAGATAAAGCAACAAGTCTACGTTGCTGTGACCAATTACCCTTTTCGACTTTTTCAAACCACTTCCAAAAATCCATAGAGTTGGTGGTACCTCTACGCAGAATCAGATTACCACTCTTGGGATTGCTAGGAAGCTTAGTTCTCACCACCTGACCTTTTGATTGCCCTTTTGTACCCCAGGTTTGAGAAGTAACTTCAGAAATTTCAATTACCTCTTGGGTTCTTTTGAAGCCTTGACACTCCAAAAAAAAGCAATTGGCATCGTTTTGACCTTCTAGTGTCAGTTCCAAATAGAACCGATGGGCTGTCAGAACTTCTGGAATTTGGCTTGCGGATTGTACCACTGTTAATTACTGCAAATGCTAATTATTTGATTCGTTTAATTCCTTCGTGAACCAATTCAATAGTTTCATTCGCCATTTCACCACCAGAAGCAGTTAGGGTAGGCCCGGTGTATTTACAGGGATAACAATTGACAATGTTCCAGCGTGCTTTTTCAGAGCCTTGTTGGTCGTAAGCAACAACCGAGCCAGTTTTACGATTCTGTGCCCACTTCCGAGGGTCTCCCATGTCTTCGTTACAGTCTTGATACCATTTATAAAGGTCTATATCATCAGTGGCGATGACTTTGACTGTGATGTTGGTAAATTTAACAACAGTTGGTGTAGCTTGACGCATGAGTTTTGCGCCCTTAGATGAACCGTGGACTTCTTGCGCTGGTGTATTTTCAACGCCTAGTCCGCTAATTTCTTTGATGAATTTATCAGTAATTCCGTCAGCCTCAAAGTAAAACTTACAAGAGGTTAAAAATTCGCCTGCCATACTTTTAGACTCCTTTGTGTGTGGTTAATTTTGGGAATGGGGAACAAGAATTTTAGATTTTAGATTTTGGATTTTAGATTGAAATTTAATCCAAAAGACGCTCGCAGACTCGCTAACGCTGCGCTATCCGCAATCCAAAATCCAAAATTGAATTGCCCTATTCGCTATCTTCAATGCCATTCCATTGGCTGATGCGGAAAACAACAAATTCAGCCGGTCTGACGGGACAAACACCGACTTCAATATATAAACGTCCTAAAATTCTGGTTTCTGGTGGGTTCAATTCTTCATCGCACTTGACATAAAATGCTTGGGCTGGAGATGCGCCAAATAAAGCACCTTCACGCCAGATACGCTCTAAGAAGTTACTCACGGTGCGGGTGACACGTGCCCATAAATCTTGGTCGTTCGGTTCAAAAACTACCCACTGAGTCCCTAATTCTAGGGATTTTTCGATATAGCTAATTAGTCTACGCACACTGATGTAACGCCACTCTGTTTTATCTGGCTCAACTAAAGTGCGTGCGCCCCAAATGCGGATACCTCGGTTGGGGAAGCTGCGAATACAATTTATCCCAAGTGGGTTTAATAGTTCTTGTTCGCGGAAGTTTGTTTCATAGCCCAAACCAATTACGCCTCTAGGAACTTCATTTGCAGGGGCTTTGTAAACTCCTCTGGTTTCGTCGGTGCGGGCCCAAACGCCCATCACATGACCACAAGGAGGTACTAAAATTGGATTACCGCGATCGCGTGGATTGGGTACTTTAATCCAAGGATAATAAAGGGCCGCAAACATCGAACGACGGTTAAATCTATTCAACCACTCCACTACTTGTTGAGGTTTGACGGCTTCCGGTGGCGCATCCAGTACAACCATCCGGTTGGGCGGATTGGGAATATCGCCACTGGCAGAACCCTCACACATACTAATCATCAACTCGATGATGCCGTGGACTTGATCTAAATTCAGTACTTGCTCTTGATAAGCCCGCATCACATCAGGACAAGCCAGCATTGTGATTTCATCAACTTCAAAGATACCGCGTACCCCGGTGCGATCGTCTCGAACCCCTTCTAAATTTTGCGAAAATCTATCAGGTGTGGCAGCAACAATGGGCGGTGCTAGCTCATATTGACCATTAACCGGACGACGAGCTAAAGGTTGTCCGCTTTGAGTTATGTCTTCTACGGTGACATACATCGAATTTCTCAATGCTGTCAGCGCATAAGTTGCGACTTGAGCATTAGGGTCGCGGTTCATGCTCAAGTTTTCGTATTGCTCTAAAAGCTCATCTCCCCGACGAATCTGAACTGTAAAATATTCACCCGTATTTGGAGGTGCTTCTCCTTCAGTACCTTCGGGTAGAGCGCGGGGCGAACCATCAATAATGACGATATTTACTAATCCACCTGCTGCTTGCTCAGGACGCAAAGTAAAGCGGAGGGCTGGACGATTGCCTCTAGAGTTGATTCTGAGGGTAGCCGGTTCTGGAGTTGCGGGTCTGGGTGCGCCTGGTAACTGAGTCCCAATGCTTGTTATCCAGCAGCGACCGCCACCATTCATAAAGTAGCCGTAGACTGAAAAGGGTAAATAGGCGTTGAAGTCGGTGAAGCCATCAGAATTGGGACGCGCAAAGTAGTTTAAAAATTGCGTCCAAGTGGTTACTAGCATGGGCTTGTATAACTCAGCCCCACCTCGAACATCTTCAGTAAAGCCTACAAATCCGGCAACTGCTGTGCTAACACCTTCAATTGGTCGGCTACCCCGGTCAATTTCTTCGATATAGACACCAGGAGCAAAGTAATCAAGTCTAGCCATGAAAGTCTCTCCAAGTCAGTAAAAATCTAAATTATTCAGGAGTTAGAAATATTTCTTTGAAAGTATGACTTTGGCTATCTACCAATGCATTAACGTTTTGGGGTAAATAGCCAGGATGATTCAGAGTCAAAACATAATTACCTAAATGAAGGTCTTCAAAGAAGAACAGCCCTTCTTTAGTGGTTAATATGGATTTTTCAGTTCCCCTCACAGCTACTTCTGTCGCTACCAGTGGCAGATTTGTCACCGCACTTTTGACAATACCTGCGATCGCAACTCGTCTAGTTAGAACTAAACTGTCACTATCGCGAGACAATTGATTTCGCAAATTGAAAATTCGCTCCCAAACCAAAGGTACTGGAGTCGGTTGTGGCTCGAAGGGAATTGTAACTGTCAAATATAAGGCTGAACGCAATGGCACACTGAGAGCGCTCCATAAAGAACCAATCTCAATTGGCGGCTCTAGGGCAACTGTCAGGTTCAAATTACCATAGCCCCGTAATTCCGGAACCAAAAACTCCTCTTCCAAGGTGCGATGGCGCAACAGCACAGTCAACGCCTCACTAATAAAGTGATGCTCACCTAAAGCTGTTCTATCCCAGGCTGTTAATAGCAGCGAAACATCAAACCAAGCAGGTGCCCAATTTACAGTAGCAGGTTGTAGAGCGCGTGTTAGCTTGCGTTCAACTTGCCTGCCAGAATGTTGTACCTGCTTACTCTCACGTATATCAAAAATATATAAATTGAGAGTCGGGCCTGCTCCCTCTTCCCTGCGATTACCAGGATGGCTAAAGTCAATTTGCTCTGTACTGGTAAGTGAGGTTCCTCCAGCTAGAATTTCGGCTAAAGTTTGAAGAACGAAGATAAGCATGAAGGTGTTCTGCTGGTAGCTAATCCAGATGCATATACAGTATATGTATCAGTCTTCTAAAGTTAATTAGACTTTTGTCGATATTTTTGTCATTGGTCATTTGCCATTGGTCATTGTCTCCCTATTTGCCCACTCACCATCTCCTCAGAATGATTGAGAACGCTAGTAGTCTGTCAATAATTGATGGATAAATTCCTTGTAGAGACGGCGATTTATCGCGTCTCTCTAACCGTCAAAATGAATTTGACAGACCACTAGAGAAGATTTAGATTTTCAAAAATCCGAAAAGCGGTAACTTCAGTTTGTAGATTTAGTCTGGAGTAGTTCTTAATCAGACGCACTACATTTTTATTGTGGGGTGGGCAGTTTTACCATTGGTGTTAAATGTGAAAGCCATCTTAGAAAAAGCTTTTAGATATGTCTCGTTCCCAGTCTCCGACTGGGAATGCCCATCGTTGGGGCTGCCGCCTCTAGACTTGCGGCAGAGCCGCTTTTGAGTTGCATTTCCAGCCAGAGGCTGGAAACGAGATTTAAAAAGGGTTTTACCTTAAGTTGACACCAATAGCGACACACTTATATCTCAAAAGTTTTAAACTGTGATTGATATAACTATTATGCAGTTGCATATACTTAGAAAAATCACATGCGGTTTTGAATGTAAACTTAATAATTCTTTGTATTATTTGGTTACAAAGATAACTTAACAAAAAAATAAACATTCCTGAGACTGCATAATTTTATACTGGTCAGCAGAAAAGTAAAATATTTGGTTGCAAAAAGCGAGTGAAGCTATGACACTAGGCTTTTCTGTACAAAAATTAGAAAATGGCTCTAATTATTTGAATTCCTCAGAAATTCAGAGCTTTTGTCAGCTTGAGTCTGAACAGTTAACTAGTCAATATCCAATTTTTTTCGCTCGGATTGTCTATCATGATTCCTTATTGAGAGCTAATCAGGAAATTATAAATTATGGTCAAGATCAAGCTCCTTTTTCCCAAAAAACTTTAGCTTATTTGCGCTCAGAAGTATGGTTTACAGATTTTCCACCTGCTTTGACTTTACATGAATTTAGACTTAAGGACTTTTCATCCATTTCCTACATTTGTCCCATATCCTATAGAAATCAAAAACCTGAATACATTCAAATTATTACTCGTGAACCTCTCTCATTGAATTTGCAATTATATGTAAAACGTTCTGCGATGCTCCTGAGTAACTATGTAAATATTTACTTAGACTATGGAAGACAAAAAACTGAAATTCAACTCCTGGAAGATATCCTACATCGAGTAGGACATCAATTGCGTAACTCTCTAGGACTCGTAGGATTGTATGCACATAATTTATGCTTAGGATTAAAGGATAGCCCTTGGCAAGAACAAGCAACAATCATCGGCGAAAGCATCCAAGATTTAGATATTAATTTAAACGAACTGATTGATTGCGGTCAAAGTGCAAAATTAAGAGTAACACTTCAAGATTTAAGAAGCTTGGTCGTTGAAAGTATCACAAATTTACAACCTCTAATTAATCAGAAAAAACTTAAAATATTAATTCCTGATACATCGACAATACTGAAGATAGACAGATTACAAATAAAACAAGTATTTGACAATATCCTCAGTAATGCTGTTCATTTCAGCCCTAATTCAGGAACTATAACTTGTAGCTGGCAGATTTTTCAAGATGAAGTTTTAATTAAAATTTCCGACCAAGGTCTAGGACTATCTCAAGAAGACTTACAAAAAGTATTTACCCCATTTTATTCCCGGCGGAAAGGAGGCACAGGACTGGGTTTAACTATTGCTAAAAAAATTATTCTCGATCATCAAGGAAGTATCTGGGCGCAAGTTTTACCAGAAAGTGGAGCACAATTTTCTATAATTTTACCTCGACCAAGAAGTGGATAATAATTCGTAATTCGTAATTCGTAATTTGTAATTAGAAAGATGGCTAATGACAGTAAGAAACTTTCGGTTTTGCTGGTAGATGACGAAGAACGCTTTCGTCAGGGGTTACGTACTCTTCTGAATTTTTATAGTATTAATTCTGCATTACCTGTAGAAGTTATGGGTGATGCGGATTCTGTAGAGCAAGTTTTAAAGTTTACAACGCAGAAGTGTCCAGATTTAATTTTGCTGGATATGCAATTAAAAGGATGTGATGGGATTACAGTTTTAGCACGGCTTAAGGAAACTGCTTATACTGGCAAAGTTTTAGTATTATCGGCTCATCAAGAAGACGACTGGATTTTTAGAGCAATGCAAGGGGGAGCCGCAGGTTATGTGTTTAAAAATCGTTTAGCAACCCAATTGTGTGAGGCGATTGACACTGTTACAAGGTCAGAAATTTACCTACCTTCAGAAGTTGCTAGTCGATTTTTCAGGTTTTTTCAGGCTTATTCAGATTCTTGTGTAAAAGCATGTCATGAAGTGCATTTAACCGAAAGAGAGCAAGAGGTTTTATACTGGTTAACTCAAGGTGCTTCTAATGAAGAAATCGCTAAACATTTATATGTAACAGTTGCTACTGTTAAAGCGCATCTCACCAGTATTTTTGAAAAATTGAAGGTTACTAGCCGGACTCAAGCGATTGTGACAGCCCTCAAGCTAGGATTAGTTCACGCTTGAGCGCGACGGAAGTAATCGGCGCAATTCACGAAACTCTTTGTATATGCCTTCATTTGAATCTTTATATCAAGAATACCCCTGCTCGTACAATTCTCCCTTAAGTTGCGATCGCCCTTTCCAAACGGCGCAGCAAATCAAGGGCGCTAAGTTTTGCTTGGAATGTGGTTTTCCAGCAACTTTACCACAGGAGGCTGAGATTAAAGGAAATCAGGGGACTTATCAAATAGCTAATTTTATTGGTGTGCGGGGTTTGGGCCGCTTATACTCAGGTGTTCAACTCAAGGACAAACAGCCTGTCATCATCAAAGAATACCTGCTACCCAATCGTTGTTTTAATGAAAACGAGACTCAAAAGCGCAAAGAGACTTTCAAACGAGTGGGTGGGATAAGTTTAGCCGATAGTCGAATTCAAAACTTCCGTCTTGTGGAAACTAAAGAAGCGATCGCAGATGAAAAAGGAGAACGCTGTTATCTAATTACTCAAGGAATAGAGTCATCCCAAACTTTAGCTAAGTATCTCATAGAAAAAGGAGCAATGACATCTCAAGATGTACGTGAGGTACTAAATCAAGGTTTGCAAACTCTCCAGTTTCTCCACACTCAAAAGCTGCGTTTTCCCTCGAATCAAACACAACTCGGAATAACTCACGGCAACATCAGTTTAGATAGTACCTTAATTAAAGTAGAAAATAATCAAAAGTTTTCTATATACTTTTGTGATTTAGCTATCTGGGAAAACTTATTTATTCCACCCATTATTGCTCAACCCGCTCCCGCTAGACCTGAGCAAGATTTAGAATCATTAGGATTACTAGCCTTTTATTTATGGACAGGACGGACAACTAATTTTTTATCAACCCAGCCTCTCGATCCTAGAGATAATCAACAATGGCCAGATACCGATAGCCATTTAAAGCAGTTTATTTATCGACTAATTGGTTTAGAAACTCCTTTCGAGAGTGCAGAAGCGGCTCGTCAAGCACTGCTGCAACTTCCCAAAGAAGATCATGGCAAAGGTTCAAGTTCCCTACGTTCGCCAGCTTCTAAAGAAACAGCAAAGCGTTTCCCAATGCCCTTAATATTGCTAGTAATTATGGCGTTATTACTACTCGGCGGGGGAATTTGGTATTGGTTTTTGGGCAGGAAAACAAATAGTCCTAATCAATATATACTATGGTCTAGACTTGTGCGGAATTTCTCAGAAGTTCCCAACGTTCCTTCAGGGCAATTTACTTACACAGGAGAAAAAGAAAGTACGTGGAGTTATGTTTTAACGCAACCAGTAGATAACAGTCGTTTAGGAGATTTATTGACCAGACCAAAGCCAGATGCAACAGCAACATTTAAGTATGAATCTGTTTTGTCAGCAAATATAAGTAATCCAATTAAAAGTATTGAAGAAATCCAAACAAACAAAAAAGATTTTGCAATCACTAGTTTAGTAGACAATATCACAGATAAACTTGCTAAAAAACAAGTTGCTTATGATGGATTAATTGTTTTTGTAGCATTTAATAAAAGAGATTCAAATCTTGCTAATGCTTTGGGGGGACAAATAAATCTTGAGCAATTGCGTCAAATTTACACAGGTAAAATTACTAATTGGCAGCAAATTAATCCCAAACTTCCAAATCTATCGGTGAAACCTTTTGCCCCAAATGAACCAGAAGCAATCAGTAAATTTCAAGAAATAGTTCTCAAAAACGCTCCTCAAGACGAAGCTTTATTTGCAGCGAAGGTTACTAAACTTGATACAACAAAAACCCAAAACCAGATCCGCAGCGAGACTTTAGAGGGGCGAACCACTGGGATTATCAGTTTTGGCATTATCAGTAAAACTTGGAAACAGTGTACTGGTTATCCGCTAGCGATCGCAGATGCTAAAAAGTCAGCTATTCAACCTCTGTTTCAAAAACGCGATCGCCGCTCAATTAATCCCTCAGATGACTTATGTCAGCATGATGATTATTATGTTGATGTCACAACTTTCCAAAGCTACCCTCTGGGATACCCTATTTTTGTAGTGTACCCTAAAGACAGCAACCGCCTGCCTGGTGGTTCTACATTTGCCCAGATGCTAACTACTCGTCAGGGTCAGTGTTTACTTAGTAAAGTAGGTCTTGTAGCTTTACAACCTATGCCTGATGATATAAACTCCTATGCCTGCAAATCGGTGCCCTAATCCCAGTTGCGAATATTTTAACCGTGCCCTGCCTAACAATGCTAAGGTTTGTCCCTGGTGTTCAACTCCCGTGGGTAATGTAGTTGCTCCTACACCACAACCACCTATTCAACCACAGCCTAGTCAACAACCACCCAGTCAACAACCGCCAGTTCAGTATCAAAGACCAGCAACAGACCAACCTAATTATCAGGCTCCCCAACAAGCTCCCGTTGATTATTCAACAGTTTATCAGCCACGGGTTTCTTATCCACCAACACCGCCTGTTTATACTCCCCCGCCTCAAAGAGCGCCAGTCTTAAAGCTGATTCATAGCACTGGAAGAGAATTTAACCTTGTTGGGGAAGGAGGCTATATTGGTCGCCGCAGTCAGAGTCCAGGAATAGCGCCGCCAGAAATTGACTTAACCGGGATTCCCAGTGAAGGAATAGTCTCTCGTCGTCATGCACGAGTCGATTGGGACTGGTCGCAAAATTCATACATGATTGTTGATATGAGTACAAATGGTATTTATTTAAACAACACCTCTCTAACTCCTGGTATGCAATATCGCCTCCTTAACGGTGACTCACTGCGATTTGGTCAGGATAACCTAGTCAACTTCACCGTATATATTGTGTAGTAAAAATCTAGTTATGTTGTAATGAGTATTCTCTGCGTACCTCTGCGCTTCCCTCTGCGCCCCTTTGCGTTTAAATTCTAAAATTCCGTTATTCACAAAGGAAAAATGAGCAATATATTTCGGGAATTCCTGCAAAAGGTAGGCGGTGGAAGTCACACGAGCGAAAATTTAACTCGTATAGAAGCAGCCACCGCTACTAAAATGATGCTGTTGGGTGAAGCGACACCAGCCCAAATTGGCGCGTTTTTGATTGCTCATCGAATCAAGCGTCCCACGGGGGAAGAGTTAGCCGGAATGTTGGATGCTTATGATGAACTGGGGCCAAAACTGCAACCAATAGCCTCTGAGCGACCAGCGATCGCACTTGGCATCCCTTATGATGGCAGAACACGCACAGCACCAATTAGTCCGGTAACAGCTTTATTACTCGCCGCAGTGGGACAACCAGTGATAATGCATGGTGGCGATCGCCTACCAACTAAGTACGGCTTACCCCTAATAGATATTTGGCAGGGTTTAGGAGTCGATTGGACTACCCTACCACTGGCAAAAACTCAGCAAGTATTTGAGCAAACGGGAATCGGCTTTATTTATCTACCTCAGCATTTTCCCTTAACTACAAGTATTTGGGAGTACCGCGACCAACTTGGCAAACGTCCACCCTTGGCGACAATGGAGTTAATTTGGTGTCCTTATGCTGGGGATGCTCACGTAATTGCTGGGTTTGTCCATCCGCCAACAGAAGGAATGTTTAAGATCGCTCTGGGGTTGCGAGGAGTAACAAAATTTACATTAGTGAAAGGATTGGAAGGTAGTTGCGACTTACCGCGCGATCGCACTGCAATTATCAGCTTATCTTCATCTGTAGCATCCCAAGAGGTAGAACGATTGCACCTCGTACCGCGCGATTACGGCTTTACTACCAAGAACGTACCCCTTGGAACTACTGAAGAATTAGTGGCAGATATTAAGGAAGTTTTAGCAGGTAAACCAGGTGAATTAATGCAAACAGCCTTGTGGAATAGCGGATTTTATCTATGGCGGAGTGGTATTTGTCCAGATATGCCAGAGGGTTTAGCTAAAGCAGAAGAATTATTAACCAATGGTGTGGTAGCAGCTAAACTCCAAGAACTCAGCCAGTCAGTAAATTAGCCGTCACCAGTGTTTGCACCAGCGTAATTAATTACGAATTACTTACTCAGCAAATCCTCCAAAATAGATTTTTGTTGCAACCAATCTTGACCGACTTGGATACTGATATCCGAGCCGAGGTTGCCTGTACTTTCTACGCGCACTTCTCCAAATCCCAAAGTGTTGCGAATTGATTCAGCACTTTCACCATCTCCTTGTTGGGCGACAATGTGAGTTACATCTAGAGGTTCACCCCATGCTTTGGCTATATAGATGTTGCGATATCCAGATTTTTCCAAGGCGCTAATTAACGGTTGGAGGTTAGAGCGATCGCCACCTGTACTATCTTGAATTGCTACACGCAAATAGCGTGGATTAACCATCTGCTGCTCCTGGTCTGATTCCAAACCAAAGTGCTGAACCATGAGTTTGGCAATTCCATCTTTGTTGGGCAACCAATAGCTAGCATCATACTCATTCTTCTCGCTAAAGCGACCTGGCAGCATTAACATCTGCATATTAGAGCGATTTGTCCGGACTCCAAACCCCAATAGTGCCACTAACTCTTCAACAGTCAAGTTTGTATCAATGTGGTCTTTCACTACATCAAGAACTTTAGGTAATTGAGCAACCGTAGCTGGGTTGAGTGTTTGATCCATCAAAGCACGCATGACCATTTGTTGCCGCTGAATCCGACCAATATCACCAAGTTCATCATGACGAAACCGCAGCAATTGTAGTACCTGATCGCCGTTGAGATGCTGCTTACCCGCCTTCAAATTGATGTACAAATGCTGAGAATCATCTTGATATTTCATATCTTTGGGGACGTAAACTGTTACACCACCCAAAGCATCAATCAGCTTACCAACTCCCAGAACGTTAATTCGGACATAGCGATCAATTCCCGCCCCACCTAAGAGATTACTGACGGTTTTAGCAGTTAAAGCTGGGCCACCTTCAACATTGGCATAATTAATTTTTTTTACTCCAGACCCTTCTATTCGTGTACGGGTATCTCTGGGAATGGAGAGCATAACTATTTTTTTCGTCTCTGGATCAAATTTGACCATGAGCATCACATCCGCAAGACCATCAAAGGAGTTTACTTGGGGCAGATATCTCAGGTTTTTGGTTTCTTCAGGAGGGTTTTGGACATCTGGAGGAAGTACGCTCATCCCCATAACTAAGAGATTGACTGGGCGAGTTAATTCTGAAAATCGCATCACACCACCAGAAATGCGATCGCTATCAAAGACAGCCTCATCCTGTGGACTTAGCTCGGCTTGTTGCAAAGGCGTACTGGTCAAAGACACCGCCAAAAGCGCCCCCGCAGTTGCGGACACCATTGCAATACCACTCATACCTACCCAAAACCACAGCCAACGTCCTGATTTCGAGTTCTGGGGAATTTTTTTATTGGACTTTGAGGCTTTTCCCGACTGGTTTTCTTCTGCCGAACTTCTTTGAATGGTCACAGACTTCCTCACACTTACTCACTAATCAAATTCGGTAAATTTGCAGACTAAAAACATCCAAACAAATCAACCCATAATAACTAACTCTTAATTATCAGTGCTAACTTTTTTAATGTAGTGTCAACCACAACACTTATAGCAACATTTTTATTTATTTTGGGCCAATCTAGAGATGTTTTACTGAAGTATGGCAATAATAAACTGGATTTGACTAGATATATGGATAAATCAATCGTAAATTTTTAGAAATACGTAAAAATACTGACAAATTCTCACTCTAAAAAATTAAGATAAATACTTGCCAAACACTCGTTCTGCTAAATTACTAAACCCTGGTAAACGACCAGATTTGCCCTGCATCAGGCGCAAAATCAACCAGACACTTACTAAAAAGTAACCCGAAGTGAGAAAGCTATTCAGGATAAATAGACGTAGCGGAAAAAAATCTGAAGTTGCTGTTCCGGTAGTTAATAATAGATAACCTAACAGCCAAGTAAGTGCCAAAGTAATAGACAGACGACTAATAGCAAGTTGTTCCCGACTACCCTGGCCCCGATAGAGTGTCCACAAGGATGGAAAAAAGCCAATAATCGGAACCAAATATAAAAGTAATTGTGTTTTGGGCATAGGGCATGGGGCATTGGGCATTGGGCATTGGGCATTATTATTCTCCCCCTGCTCCCCTGCTCCCCTGCTCCCCCGCTCCCCCGCTCCCCACTCCCCATTCTCTTTCGGCTCAAAATTATTCATTGGGGTTAGTCTAACTCCTAAACTAGAAGGATGAATAAGACTCATATATTTAGAGATAATAAGCTGTAAAGAAAGATTTAACTTAGTTCTATTCCGCAATCAGCTCAAAATGCAGACACGCAAGCTACTCGACTGGTGGCAAACATTCACTCCCATAGTGCGAATCGGGGCGATCGCGCTATTCGTTCCGCTGCTAGTTCTCAATGGTTGGGCACTTTCGGTATTTTTTAATTATTTTCATTCTCTCATAGTCATTTTAGTCGGAGCCTCAGTGCTAGCATTTCTGCTCAACTACCCCGTGAGTTGGATGGAGCATCATGGTGCTAGGCGAGAGCAAGTCGCTATCCTAGTATTTCTCTTGGCTTTATCGATTTTATTGGCATTGGGTGTGACACTTTTTCCGCTGGCCCTTACCCAAGCTCAACAACTGGTGGCTCGTTTGCCAGAGTTAATTGACTCTGGACGCTCTCAGTTAATGATATTAAACGAAAAAGCTGAGACTTTTGGCTTACCGATTAACCTTGATGCTTTGGTAGTGCAAATCAACGATCGCGTCAAAGGACAATTGCAAGCGATCGCTGGACAAGTTTTAAATCTGGCTGTACTCACAGTTACTAGTCTGCTAGATATTCTCTTAACGATGGTTCTGACCTTCTATCTTTTACAGCATGGGGGTGAACTCTGGCAAAGCTTAGTCGAATGGCTACCAAATAAATTTCGCGATCCTTTCTCTAAAACAGTCCGCCTCAGCTTCCAAAATTTCTTCATCACCCAGTTGATTTTATCTACCTGTATGGCCTCAGCCCTAATTCCTACCTTTTTGTGGCTGAAAGTGCCATTTGGGCTGCTATTTGGACTAACCATTGGACTCATGGCTCTCGTACCCTTTGGCGGTTCTGTGGGCATCGCTCTGACTACACTATTGGTAGCGTTACAAGATTTCTCAATGGGTGTAAGAGTGTTGATAGCAGCGGTAATCATACAGCAAATTCTTGAAAACTTAATCGCGCCCCGAATTTTAGGCAGCTTTACGGGTTTAAATCCAGTTTGGATTTTAATTTCGGTCTTAACAGGGGCAAGAATTGGTGGACTGTTGGGTGTAATTGTGGCAGTACCCACCGCTGTTGTGATTAAGACTGCTTTAAGTGCCTTGCGTCTTGGGAGCCTAAGCAGCGACACAGACGATAGCGCCACACCTGCATCCGTTACAGCAAATGAATCCCCGAAAGCGGAAGGTAAAAACACTCTAAGCATTTCTGAAGCGACATTACCCTAATTAAAGGAGGCAGGAGGTTTTCTCACTGCGGCTCGATGATGGAACCCATAAACAAAATACTTCCCGTCTGATTATCCCTAATCGCACAGAAGAAGGGACGATCAACAATCATTCGGAATGGTTCTGGCTCATCTCTCAAAGATGTTGTTACTATTCCCACTGAAGTCGCCGCAGCCGCTTCGGTTCCTTCTTCGTTCACTTCGACAAAAGTTTTATGTTTAACTTGGCTAATGGCAAAATTTTTACCCATGCCAGAAAAATTGGCTTTGTTACTGAAAGCCTCTTCCATGCCTAAAGTTTTCAAGGCATCATTGAGTGTAACGTCATAATCTGTTTTGAAGCGGGGTAAGCGAATAAATCCTTCTTGTTTGTTGAACTGAGTCATCCATTTTTCCCAGTTCTCAATATTCAAGTTTTGATAGAAAGTTTTGAGGTTAGAGTTTTCTTTGGGTAGGAAAATGTAAAAACTGACCTTACCATCTTTGCCATAAGGTAAACTAACTGCCTGAAATTGTTCGCTTTCATAGTATCTATAGTCACCCTTTTGCGACATCATTGGGTGTTGTTTTTGCCTGCCAGATGTGATGTAAAAAGGGTGTTGAGCAGTTTCTTGTTTGTCAAACTCGTTACTCCAATTACCTTTAAAATATATGGCATTAATCAGGAATAAAACTTGGTTGGGTTCAATCGTTTCAACGATTTTGTTAATTTTGCCATTAGTATTTTCTTTTACCCAATTATTGATAGTACTAGATGCGGCGGCATCTTTAAAGTTTAAATTGCTGACTTTAGCTTGATAGAAATCCTGGGTTCTTTTAAGGAAGTCTGGCGCAAAGCTAACATCTTGATTTGCCCAAAGTGAGTTAGCAATATTCAGTTGCACTTTCGCATCCGAATTGTCTAAAAGCTGCTTTAATGCCGCCGCGTAAGAAGAGTTTATTTCTGGTAGATTCATCCCCTGTAATTCCAGAGTTTTTGCCATTGCTTGTTGAGTCGAGCCGCTAGCACCGTTGTAAGTCATAGCAAGAGCGATCGCGACACTCGAAGGTGAGATAAAAACATTATTCTCACCTTGATCATTTTTCAGAACTTCTGAAAACAGTTTGAAGCCAAACTTATTGCTAGACTCAACGATTTTTGTATCAGTCTTGACTGTTTTTTTTTGCAATGGATTTTCGGACTGAGGTAAACTAGATTGGGCAAGGGCACTTTTATTACTCTCGACTTGAGAACACCCTAATACACTGAATAGAACAACACTTGCAGCTGCCAAAGCATAACGTCTGCCCAGACTAACACCGTGACGTCTTTGCAGGAAATTTTCTTTTGCATCACTAAACTTCTGCCGATTCATTGTGCTACCTCACTTGCCAAAGATTCCCGATCTGTGCTCAGAGTTGACGCAGATACTGTGTCAATGATTAACTATTGCATTTGCTCTAATAGAAAAATCGGCTGTTACAGTTTCTGTAACAACAAGTTAGTGATTGAGAGCAATTAAACACAACTTCTGAGAGTTGCTAATTCCTAATTGAGGCGGCTATGCAGACAAGTTATGAAAAACTTTGATTTCTAGGAGTTTTTCTATTTTAGATACAAACGTATTGTAAGCTACCTAATCACAAAATAACCACTTGTGTTGGATTCTGATAGATAAAATAAACGTCAATACTGCTCGGTTAAGCATTTTTAACTCGGAATAGGGTTTGGGAAAAGGTTAAAGGTTAAAGGTTAAAGGTTTTTTCTTTCCCCTTTCCCCTTCCCCTTTTCCCCTTAACCGACAAGTATTGAAATAAACGTTTCTCAATGATATGAAATACACAATTTTCGTAGGGACGCACGGCTGTGCGTCCCTATTTCAATTGATAGGTACACTCCACCAAGCTAAACTATAGGGTTGAGTCGCTTCATTGAGCTTTTGACGAAACTGGACGCGGATTTTGTAATTGCCAGTAGCCGTAACTGGGCAGAAAATATGTTCTACACTATCGATTTGGCTGATTGAGGAGCAAACAGCACCAGCATCTGAATTTGGAGCATCAGATTTTACCAGATAAAGATCGAGATTGTTCAAACCGCGATCGCGAAAATTTTCGCCCACGTCATACTGCTGGTTTTTATTTTTATCGTTGAGTTCCACCAATCGATCCCAACTCAGGGTAACAGCAACAAAGCTCCCCTGCTTTAACGGTTTTGCTAATATATAATCGACAGAAGCTCCAACATCGACTGTGCGATAATCCCAACCAATAGCCGGCACCGCACCTGATGCTTGCCATTTACCAGCACTAAATTGCTGATAAGCGCGAGATACATTTAAATGACCTGCTCCCATTTGGGCATCTAAGGGAATCTTTGAATCTTTGTAAGCATCAGAATCTAGCCAGCTTTGATTTTGTTTATCAATTAGTGTCCGAGTCATTCCTAACCGTAAGCCATCGCCGCTATCTAAAATTTTGTCTGCTGAATTCAGTAATACAGCTTTCATGACTTGATGACGCCGAGCATCAATACTCCAGTTGCGTTGTTTTGTCCGCATCTGTCGGTCAGCAAGTTCTTGCAACACAGCAACAGTAGCCGTGACTTGAGGCGCGGCAAAACTTGTACCTGTAACTTTGTTCAATTTGCCATCTGGATTGAGCAAAGGTAGGTTATTTCCAGGAGCAACTAAACTGATAGCGCGACGCCCATCAATATTAAATTCCCTTCCAGCTAGCCTTCCACTCGCTCCTTGGTTAGCACCCGCCAGATTAGCTACGTCTACTTTGTTAAAAACTCCCCCTCGGCGGGATGAAAAAGCCACGTTCATTCCGTTAAAATTATCTGTAGGGATGGGAATACCGCCCTTACCTTGGTTGCCTGCGATCGCATACAAAACATCGTGAACGCGACTAGACCAGTCAACACATAAAGTTAGTAAAGCATTGCCGTCTAAAGTAGCCTCTGGTCTAGGATCGCGGCTTAGAGGTTCACCAAAGCTAAAGTTAATGGCACGGACATCACCACTATTTTGTAGCGCTATGTGCTGGGCCGATAAGCACTCTTCTGGTTGACCCATATTTTTAGTGGAACCCACCGCCGATGAATACAGCCGCGCTCCCGGAGCAACTCCCGGCAAAGCTTTGTCTTGACTCACCATGACACCAGCAACATTGTAGGCATGAGGGTCAACACCGCTATTAGACTTAGCTGGCCCATTGCGTAAGAATACCGCCGCTAATGATATAGCACGATTCTTAGACACCGCCTTATCCCACCCAAACATTCCTGGTCGGCCAATTTCTACTTGACCAATAGCAATCTTACGACCAATTAAATTATAAGGAGGTTGGTGTAGCTTCAGAGCATCAATGCCGTTAGTTCCCAGTGCAGATTCTAAAGCTGAAGCAATTACCGGCACACTCAAACAAGAAGCACTTAATCCCAAAATTATCCAGGTTAGTTTTTTAGTCATTAGTTATTAGTCATTAGTCATTCAATTTTAGATTTTGAATTTTGGATTTGGGATTGAAGGAAAAATCTAAAATCTAAAATTATGAGTCTTGCTCAATGTTTTGTTACAATGCGTACAGACGAGGACGCTTAAAAACCCACTAGCCATGACCCAAAACCTATCTCAAAAGCCCATTGTAATTGCTCCATCTATCCTATCAGCCGATTTTAGTCGTCTGGGTGATGAAATTCGCGCCATAGACGCGGCTGGAGCAGATTGGATTCATGTTGATGTAATGGACGGTCGTTTTGTACCTAATATTACGATAGGCCCTCTGGTTGTGGAGGCAATTCGTCCGGTTACGACCAAGCCACTGGATGTCCACTTGATGATTGTGGAACCAGAAAAGTATGTAGAGGGATTTGCTAAGGCGGGTGCGGATATTATCTCCGTACATGCAGAGCATAACGCTTCCCCACACCTGCACCGCACCTTGGGGCAAATTAAAGAGCTTGGTAAAAAAGCTGGAGTTGTACTGAATCCTGGTACCCCTCTAGAGCTAATTGAATACGTTCTAGAATTGTGCGATTTAGTACTGATTATGAGCGTCAACCCTGGTTTTGGTGGTCAAAGCTTTATCCCTGGTGTGTTACCCAAAATCCGCAAGCTTCGCCAAATGTGTGACGAACGCGGTCTTGACCCTTGGATTGAAGTGGATGGAGGACTGAAGGCAAACAATACCTGGCAAGTTTTGGAAGCGGGAGCCAATGCAGTTGTCGCAGGTTCCGCTGTATTTAACGCTAAGGATTATGCTGAAGCCATTACAGCAATTCGCAATAGCAAGCGTCCTAGCCCAGAATTAGCTAAGGTTTAATTCATTTTTGGATTAACTATTCTCCACAAAAAAAGGTGGGCAAATTGCTCACCTTTTTTATGTGTAAATAAAAAAACTGGAAGCTATTCAAGTTTTGAACCTCCAGTAGTTACTATATAAATTGAAAGTTTAGAAACCAGAGATAATCCAGGTTGGGAGGACTAGGATTACAATAGTTGAAAGAGAAGCGTATGAGCTATTAGTTCTACCAGCCAAGGAAACGATTTCACCGTAACTTTTCTATTTCTGTTCCTGGTATTGATGTTAAGCGTTTGCTTTATTAACTAAAGCAACACCAAGCACAGGATAGGGAGTTTTATAAGCATCACTTGCACCGTCTGCAGTCGGTTAAAGCTGTATAAAATTTGGATTGGGGGAATCCACCTCCCCAAATTCTCTTTACCCAGACTTCCTCAAAAATAGAACCACCAGTAGCAACGGTTAGATCATCAGTCTTGGTTTAGGAGTTATTTACTCCATGAAATGCTGACTACTTTTGTAATCAGCTTGATTTATTTCATAGTCAGAACTAATCATTGATTTTATTTTTTAAAATTAACTTGCTTGCCAATCACCTCTATGTTGGTTTAAGTTGTAGTTGTTATTAGTTTACCAATACTGTCAGTATATATTTGCCATTTTGGCAGATTTTTGCAAAGAATTATCAAATTCATGAGTGCTATAGAAAACCTGCCATGCCATAAATTTTAAATTAGCACAGCAGGTTCTCAGAGACTTAATCACCACTAGGGCAGAATCTATTGATTCAAAATACTTTTTAATTGAATCCACAAGATTTCAAGGAAATGTCTTGAGAATTTTCTGGTTTTAATGGTGACTTGCTTGATTGATGTTCGTTAATGTGCTTTGCCAATCTCTGGTCTAAACTACCACCACGGATTTCTGTTTTTTTCTTTCCAACTACTTCCAGATAAGCTAGGTCTTTAATTTTGCTTAAGCAGCTTGATGATACATTACTATCAGACCTTGAATCATTAGCGTTTTTCAGCATTTTTAGATTTTCACTTTGCTGTTGTTTTGTTCTGTTAGCTTGAGAGTTTTCTTTGAGCAATCGATTGTAGGTGCGATATGGAATGTAATGGAGAGGATTATAACCACCAAATCTCAGCATTAAAACACATGCCCAGGAATACTTCCCAGCAAGAATTGCTTCAACTACTTTGTCAAATTGTTGAGCCTTGACTGTCTTATCTAAGTTGCTACTAATGCCAGCAATGTCTTGATTCATCATAGTTTTTAGTTATCTGGGATGAAGTAAACTAGTTCAGGTTCTGCGATTGTTGCTGTTTCAATTGAGGTGTACAGACTGCACTAGCCTTTTGCAGCTGTTGAATCGCTTCTCGGAAATTATCAGCAATGGGACTGTGTTGGATGTTGACAAGAGATAAAAATTCATCAATCAACAGACGTATACATAACTTTCCCAAGCTCTGATTGACTCTTGCAGCTTTGAGCGGTGAAGACTCAGGCTGATGATTCTTTCCATGAACTGACCTTTGATTAAAAACTTGATTGTTTTTAATCAAGTTTGTTGGCTGCTCAGTCTTAATTATCCAGATTCCCTCCAATTAATGGAGAAAACTGTAGCTTTTACTTGTTAGTAAGTGAAAGTTCAAAATTTATCTTTTGTCTTGTCGTGTGACTGATAGGACAAAATCTTAGTGTGATTATTGGTAGATGTAGTTTTATCTTCTTAAACTTTCTCAACTCCTAATTCAATAAATTTTCTCTGTTCAAACGGTTGTATTTCTTACTACTGTTGAATTAGGCATTTTCCGGGAAAATCGCATATTTTTTTGGATAGTGGAGAAAATTTATTTATCTTTGAGCGTTAACAACGTCATTCGTATTTATACTATTTTTTGTCGTTAATGTCATCTACTAAGTTAGCAGATTTATAAGCTAAATTTACTGAATGTATTCTGATACTTACTTGCGTATTGTGCAACTTTTACTTTTGTCCCTCTTTGCTAATTCATGAGGGGTCTTACCCCTCACACAATATCAATTTAAACCCTTTAGTATTGTCGAGTCACTAGAAGATATTACCACTAAGTATGATGTAAAACAACTTCCAAAAATAGTAGAAGATAGATAATAAAAAGTCTTAACAGCTATAGTTTTGAACCTATTTTTCAATAAGTTCAATTAGAGGATTATATCTATTAGCCTTGTATTTCTTGATTTACAAGAACTACAGCTTCAGCATGTCTACATGAAATCGCCGTAAACTGATCATGAATATTTCATGATTATCAGTCAGCAATTATAGATAGCCTAGTTTTAAAATAAAATTCCTGGCTATGGATAATAAATATATAGATATAGGAATTGCAAGTTGTTTAAAGAATCTCAATACTCTTGTAGGGTGTGTTAGCAAATCGTAACGCACCCTACCTATATTTCAAAAGTGAATAATAGTCTCATAGTTTTAATCATAATCATTACAAGTCAAGTAAAGCGACCATAGCTGGATACTTTTACCAAAAAAGATGTCGCAGACTAAGGCTATACAAGATTAAATAATTTTGTAATAGAGATAAAGCAGCTAACACAGAATATTATTAATCTGATTTAATAGTAAATTTTTTATGTATTAATCTTTAAAATTTTTATAAAATTGAGATTAAAAATGTAGTGGTAGTTGGACTAAATAGTAGTAAAAACACCAATTACCATGAGTTATTCATGAATGCCTTGCTCAACAAGAATATCTCGGTCTAGAACACTGCGCTGTTAAGGTATGCGCCAAATATCCAAAATCAAGAAGCTGATGGCAAAGACATTAAGGGAAAAGAAGCTTTATCCTGTTGAGCTAACTTCAAACTCTGGATGCGAAAGCCACGCCTTGGCTATGGTTGGGAAATAAATATGCGATCGCTCTTAACTCTCCAGACAACTATATAATGAATTTCTTGCCAATAAGCTATCCGTGGGTTATAATATGAGTCCAGCTTACTAAGACTCGCCCTCACTGATAGCGCTTCATATCCCAAAGTTTGGGCTGCTTTTGCTAAACCCTGGAGAGATACACGTCTATAATCTACCCGCGCTAACTGACGCAAAGTGTAGAAGTTTAAACATAAGCTCCAGTATTGGCTAATCATTGCCAAGCACGTAGCACGACGATCTGGTGAACTTTGTTGTTGAGTAAAGGAATAGGAATGCCATAACCTAGCCTTTGATTGTGAACATAGTCTGGGAAATATTAGCAATATTTATCGCTAAAGCTAGTAATATTTGCATTTTTTGAAACAGTAGTCTTGAATTCTCAATCCTTCAACTCTTACCATTACTGTAATTTTCCTTCACTTCCGGAAACACTCGGAAAATAAAATCACAAATCTAGACTCTGCCTTCTCAGATGAAGATGGGCTAAATTTGGCAACGCGCATATTATACATGAAATATGACTGTTGGTAGGGGTAGCTGTATACCCCTACGTATGTTGCATCAAAACGAGAATCGCTTTGACCGTTAATCAATTAATAACTAAGTAAATTCCCCAAATCGCCATTGGTCGCAGGTAAGTGCTAGCGCGGAAAGTACCCGCTGCGGTGATAGCCTCAGGTGTGCGAAATTGCAGACCATTGTTATAAATTTGCTGCACCACAGCTTGCGTCAACCTCAACGCTTCATCCTTCATTCCCATCTGCACGAGAAAAGCCGCCAGCCCAAAGTTTATCCCCGTCCAAACTTCTAGGGGGTGAGTAGCTTGGGGATTTTCTGGTGAGCCATCAGGACGAACACCATTAGCAGCACCAAACTCACCATTGCAGAATTTCAAAAAGCAGGCATCATAAACAGTTTTTAGGGCAGAAAGGGCGCGATCGCTCGGTACAATATCAGGTAAATCCAGCAGACGAGCATAAAACTGTCCGCACAATTGATCTGCCATCACCACATCGGAACCACTTTCACTATCAAGTTTGTAATATTGCCCATTCCAGAGTTTTTCTTGGTAAATAGGCAGAGATTGTTGTAACCAAGTTTCATAAATAGATTTTTGGGTTGCCAACTCCGCTGTGTTACCTGTCTGGTAAGTTAATAAAATATCGCTAATTGCGATCGCAGCCTCCAGCGCCGCCAACCACAATCCACCACAATAGGCGCTGACACCCTGTAACCGCCAATCATCAAAGGTTTGGTCAGGCGCACCAGAATTTTCGGGAATCCCATCGCCATCAAGGTCAAAAGTTTTCAGGTAGTCAAGGGTTTGAACGATCGCATTCCAACAATCTGCCAAGAATTCTACATCGTCAGCACCCGTGAGCAGAAAATCACGGTACACTTGCAAGACAAAATCACTACCCAAATCTTTCCACAAATTGCAGTCTTGATAGCTGGTGTAGTTAGTTTTCTCCCAAACGTGTTCGTTGGGTGCGCCTAAATCGTGGGGTGTTGCACCTGCGACTTTACGAACTGCAATCGGGCTTTCTGCCTTAATTGTCATGTAATAACCAATGATTCGGGGAGTATCATCACCTTGAGGAATCGCCCGTGCAAATGCCCGAATCACCGACTTTTCTAATTCTGGAAATAGCATCAGCAGGGCAAAAGAGCCATACAACCGCACATCTAGACTTTCATACCAGCGGTAATCTAAGCACTCCAGCACCGCAAACTGACCGATGGGGTCAAGTTCTGATGCTGCACTCCAGAGAGTACCGCCGCTGGTGAGGTCATAAAGCTCATTAAATAGAGCCATTTTAAACCAATCGGGTAAATCTTCCCGGTCGAGAATCGGTTGTTGCCAACTCTGAATTTGCGATCGCCAGGTTTGGTATTCTTGTAACGCAGTCGATGCGATCGCCCAAGCATTATTTCCACTTTTACCAAAAAAGTCCGTATATCTGCGATCATAGTTGACTCCGGCGGCAAATTCTGTAATGGGCAAATCCCAAGCGAGGACAAAGGGGATTTCGAGAGTTTCACCTGGTTGGAGAGTGAAACGTAGTGCGATCGCAGCCCCTAATTGTGTATTATCTATTGCTGGAGTCGGATTTACATAATTAGGCAAAGAACCATTTTTAGCAAAGCTTTCCCATATTTCCTCACCAGTTCCTTCTGGATTCCAGCGGGTGTGGTGGAATAATTCAACTTGGGGATGTTTCAGCGTCGCAATACACCAAGTTCCGTCACCTTCTTGCAAAGCATCACTACCAACCCGACCTAATACACAACCAAACTGTTGTGTATTTTCAACTATTTGGTTATAGTTTCCTTGACTTTCGCCCCAGCGTGGTTGGTATTCGTAAACCGGACTACCATCATCGCGCACTTGCACTTGGGGAGATTTGAGGGCATTAGTAAACCAGCCCACCATATTTTGCCAAGTCAGCATAATGCTGAGAGTAATAGGTGCATCTGTGGGGTTGTGGGCATTCCAGAGGAATAGCGCCACAGGGTAGCTAGTTTCTTGATAATTGCCTGCCCAGACTGGTGAAAACTGCTCACAAGTCAACTGTGCTTGAAATACATTTTCATACACAAACCAGCTACGTGGGTATAGCGCGTGATAATTGCCCGTTCCTTTTGTGTCGGCAAGTGTCGGATACCACTGCCAAGCTTGGAGAGTGCTATCATCGGGTGCTTGCGTAGACAAAGCGTAGGCTTGAGAAGATGTACCATTGGATTCAAACACACTGAATTGACAAGCGGGAACGTTTTTGAAGGTATGTTCACCGCCGTCGATGTGCCACAGGTTGAAATCTCCCCGTGAAGAACGACCAATGCAACCTGCACCAAAGCCACCTAAAGGCGTACCATGCCAAGGGCCATCATCAATATTACTTGCGTAGCGGACGGTATAAGGTTTGTCCCAGCCTAAGCCGATAGGACGGCTCCAAGTACAAGAGGGAATTTTCGGGGAGAGTTGATTTGTCATCACCTGATGTTACAGCGTGCGGTTACGTCAATGAAGACTAACGCGATGTGTGATTTTTCTCAAGTAAAACGCGGTGATAGCATAATAATGTTTCAATCTTGGTTGAAGAAGGCAGTTCTTGCTGGAGGCTTCAGCGCTGGAGAAACAATTAGACGGGGTTATTTTGAAGCTAGGCTAATTATCATTTTTTCAAAAATTTTCAGCACATGTTCCTCTCCATTGTCCCTAGTAAAAATGCTAAAATTTGGGTGAGAATTGATTTCAATTAACCAATATTGATTATCTCGGTCTAATACGATATCTAAGCCACCATAATCAAGGTCTAATTCTTCAAAAACTGGTTTAGCAAAATTAGCAATATCTGACAATATTTGTGGATCGTTGATATACTTTGCTTTTGCACCATTCCAGTGCAGAGGGCTAAGATTCCCTGCAAACTCTGCATTACTTATATCTTTTTCATAGAGCAAAACTAACTCTTTATTTAAGAAAACTGCTCTATATTCAGATTTTATGTCAATAAATTCTTGAGCAAGAGCGACATAATCATACTTTTTAAAATTGACATTAAAAATTTCTTTTAAAGCATTTTCAATTTCATCTTGATTCTGACATAAAAAGACGTTATGTCCGCTAGAGCCAGAATTCCTTTTAATAATCACTGGCGTTTCAAAATTTTCTTTTATTTCTAATACGATATTTTGAATAGTGGGAAATTTTAAGTAGATTTTATACTCTATGTCACAAAAAGGAGAAAGAAAACCTATTGTCCGAGGAAGTTTAACTTTTTTATTTAAAACATGGTAAGTGTATTCCTTATCTTTCATAAGATGTGATACTGCTTGATTAATCAACGGGGTGCTATAGTTACAAAAATAATGGGGTTTATTATTGAGTTTTATTTTGATTAAGTTTTCAGCAGGATGAATAACTTCATAGCTGATGTTTAAGTTGTTACAAGCTTGCAGCAATAGCGAAACGTTGTCTAACATAAATACTTAAAGTTAAACCTCTAAATTACGAATTAATTTAACTTGCTGTTTGCCGTTTAAAAATCACTATCTCAGTACCAACAACTGGGTTACGAGCTATTAGCCTCTTTTGGGAGTCGATAATTTCTAAATGGGTAAAATCAAGTTCTTGAGAGCGTTGTAATATCTCCGCAGCTAGTTTGTCTTGCTGAGATTCTTGGAGAGTGTACCAATCATCACTAATTTTGACTGTAAGATTACTCGTGCGAAAGTTGGCTTCAATTGACTTTATCAGACCAGAGGCAATGCGATCGCTAATTTCGGCTACCTGATTTTCAATAGCCGCAATCAAGGCTTGTTCTGGTGTCAATTCTATGATTGGTGTCGGCGTTGGCGTGGGAGTTACTTCTGGTTCCGGTTCCGGCGTTGGTGGGGTGGTTTCTACTTCTGGCGGCGGCGTAATTTCCTCTGGTGGTTGTGGTTCAGGTGTAACTGACTCCGGTGGCGTGATTATCGTTGGTGTCGGTACAGGAACCTCCTCAACTGGGGGAACTGTTGCTATTTCAGTAGGTTTACCAGTCAAGACAGTCGTAGTTGTCCAAATGAGAATTACAGCAATTCCAGTAACAATTCCCGTCAAAGCTGTATCTGATAACTTTGTTGACAAATTGGATGGTAAAAACAAGCGGATTGTCCTTAACAATCCACCCCATCGCAACTGAAGCTGCTGGAAAAAACTGGGTGTTTTCTCAGTACCAGGTGGGGGTGCTGTCTCCAGTTTGTCCACCGTTGTTTCTAAAACCCCAATCGTCCCTCGGAGGAGTTGGATAATTTTAGCCTTCCAAAAGGGCTGAACTCTCTGGTAAGGTTTTTGGGGAGGTTGAGTTACTTGCTCATCCGTCGGTTTTGACTGATTGTCTTGTGACATGGAACTTTCACCAAAAGCAGCGAATCAAAGACAAACAACGTATATTATTACTGATGCTGCCTTCTTTTGCCTTAATGTATCATTTCATTGCACATTGCTTCGGCTAATCTGACTATTTATTAAATTTGGTGAGCTATGAAACTAAAACGCCGTCAATTTTTATTTTTAAGTAGCTTCAGCGCTATTAGTACAGGATTTTTTTCCTGGATGTTAGTTCGTCAAAATAATCAAAGTGCTGATATTACTGATTCAACAACAGCTATAGCCGCCAACCCAGCCAAAAAAGACTTGTTATTACGTTTTGTGTCTGTAGCAGATACGGGGACTGGAGCTAAAGGACAGTATGCTGTGGCTGGAGCAATGAATGCATATCACAAACAAAATCCTTATGATTTAGTCGTTTTAGCTGGAGATAACATTTACAATAACGGCGAAATCGAGAAAATTAATGCAGTTTTTGAGCGTCCCTATCAAGCTTTACTCAAGCAAGGTGTGAAATTTCAGGCTTGTTTAGGTAATCACGATATTCGTACTGCTAATGGTGATCCGCAAGTCAAGTATGCCGGCTTTAATATGAAGGGAAGACGCTACTATACATTTAGCCGTGGCTCTGTGCAATTTTTTGCTTTAGATACTAACGGTAATGCTGATTGGAAAAATCAACTACCTTGGTTAGAAAAAGAATTAAGTCTTAGTAAAGCTCCTTGGAAAGTCGTATTTGGCCACCATCCTATTTATGCATCTGGTGTCTATGGGATTAATCCAGAGTTTATTAAAACTTTTACTCCGCTGTTTCAAAAATACGGCGTTCAAGTTTATATCAATGGTCACGAACACCATTATGAACGCACTCGTGCTATTAATGGAACGACTTATTTAGTTACCGGTGGTGGTGCAGGTACTCGTCCTGTAAGGCGTTCAGAATGGACAGAGCATTCTGCTGAGAAGCTGAGTTTTGCAGCGTATGAGGTGTATCCAGATAGAATAGAAGTAAGTGCGATCGCTACTGATAAGCGCGTTTTTGATAAAGGTATTATTCAATTAAAATCAGCTTAGTTAGATGACTCAGCCAGAACTTCCTTCTGCGATCGCCAATATTATAGAATCATCTCAAACACCAGATGCTATATTTTCTGCATTATTGCCAGCTATAGGCGCTTTTTTACAATCCGACAGATGTTTTCTATACCTGCACAATCCACAGACTAACCTTGGTAGAGTTGCCTTTTGTTGGATTCGCACTCCAGATGTCCCAACTGTCTACAATGAAAAATGGGAAGCGCAACCCCCAACTTTAGTAGATGATGATCCAATGTTTGCGGCTGCGCTACGTGCGGAACCTTCAATCTTTGTCGAAGATGTAGAAACTGCTGATTCTCAGATTTTAAATCGAGAATTTGAACAGAAGTATTTTGGACATCGCGCCTTGATTCATGCCCATATCCGCCAAGATGGCCAACTCTGGGGAATTTTACAACCATGCATTTTTGGTAATCCCAGAGTTTGGACTGAATATGAACGAGGGGTAATTAATAATCTTGTCGAAAAAATCACACCTATTGCAGTTGGTTATGTCAAGTCTGCTTTCAATTAGCTATTTTATTTCCCGATTTTTTAGCTGTATTAAATTACTTCAGCTTTGTTAAAACTATGAAAGTCAAGCGCTTGAAAATGCAATCCTTCCGTGGAATCGGCGATTTGACCCTGGAGTTCGATGAAACGGGGCCAACGGTGCTAATTGGTATTAACGGCGTTGGCAAATCGAGTATTCTTGACTGTCTGGCTATTTTTCTATCACAGTTCACAGCATATATTCAAAATTCTTCGGATTACATACGTTTCTTTAATAATAAAGATATTAGTAATGGCTGTGAGGAAACACATAATGAAATTACATTTTTAATAGATTCGCAGGAGATAGTTTTAAATATAACTAAAATTAGTTCAGGTGATATTCAAGAATCTCTGACAAAACATAGAGAGCTTTTTCAGTTTAGCCTTTTGCTTAAGGAAAAGTTTCGTATGCAACAAATATCAAATAGTGAATATCAGAAATTGCAACCAATATTAAACTCTATATTTACAATTATTGATCCTGAAATCTCTGATCCTGTTAGTTTGGATAATGATAACCCTGCTACTCTTTCTAGTCTTCAATACACGAAAGGTTTACAAGCTGTAGTTGATGCTCTGCGTCATCAGTTAGAAAACAGTTCTGAAACCAACATTCCTTTAGTAATTTACTACCCTGTTAATCGTGCTGTTATTGACATGCCTTTAGAGATTTCAGAGGTAAGTTCATTTAAGCAAGTGGATGCATATAATCAGGCACTTACAGGAGGAAGAATAGACTTCAAAGCATTTTTTGAATGGTTTAGAAATCGAGAAGACTTAGAGAATGAGAGACGAAGAGATAATCCTGATTATCGAGACAAACAATTAGAAGCAGTCAGACAAGCTATATCTTCATTGATACCAGAATTCTCAAACTTACGGGTTGAGCGTTCACCTCTGCGAATGACTATCAGAAAAAGAAGTGAGAAACTCATCGTTAATCAGCTATCTGATGGGGAAAAATGCTTGCTGGCAATGGTGGGAGATTTAGCAAGACGATTAGCGATCGCCAACCCTAGTTTACCAGATCCACTTCAAGGTAGTGGTATTGTTTTAATTGATGAAATTGAGTTACACTTACACCCCAAATGGCAACGAGAAATTATTCCAGCTTTGACAAGAACATTCCCCAATTGCCAATTTATTGTCACCACCCATTCGCCTCAAGTAATTAGCCAAGTCAAGCCGGAAGGAATTTATATTCTAGAAAAAACAGACGAAGGTGTTGTTGCTAAAAGACCAGAAAGTTCTTTTGGGAGAGATAGCAATCGTATCTTAGAAGACCTCATGGGTGTTCCAGCACGTCCACAAGAAATTAAAGATCGTTTACATGAGTTATTTAGACTTATTGATCAGGGTAATCTTGATGGTGCTAGGCAATTATCTCAGGAAATTGCTGATATTATTGGACAAGATGAACCAGAATTAGTAAAAGCAAGTGTATCTATTCGACGCAAAGAGATTTTGAAGCGGTGAAATATATCAAAAAAAATGAGGAACCAGAAAGTTTTACCGTTTGGAAAAATATAGCAAATGAGGATTGGCAACCACGTTGGGAGAACTTCAGTAAACCACAAAAAAACGATGTACATAATTCCTTGTTGCAAGAGCAAGGTTTTATATGTTGCTATTGTGGAAGGCGTATTACCAAGGACATTAGCCATATTGAACATCTAAAGCCTAGAAAAAATTATCATAAGTTAGCACTAGAGTATACAAATTTGCTAGCTTCATGCCAAAGAGAAAGAGAACGTAAAGAACCTCTGCACTGTGGAAGCAAGAAAGATGAATGGTATGACGAAAATCTCATGGTTTCGCCTCTAGATATAAACTGTGCTGAGTTCTTTAGATATACAGAAGATGGACAAATTCTCTCAACAGAAGTTTCAGAGAAAAAATTTGCAGCCGACACAACAATTGATAAGCTTGACCTGAATATTGATAAGCTAAAGAAAATGCGTAGTGATGCCATAGAAGGTATCTTGGAAGGTTTTGAGGAACTCACAGAGGATGAGCGACAAAAGTTACTCCAAGCTTTCTGTCAACCAGATGACAATGGGCAAAATGAAGAGTTTTGTGCTGTTATTGCGTATATTCTTAATAATTATTTGTAATTTTTAGGAAAAATTGTATGATTCTTGAGGCAGTTATTCTGAATGTCAAATCTGGACTAGAACCGGATTTTGAAGCTGCTTTCAAAAAAGCTTCTAAAATTATTTCCTCAATGGATGGATATTTATCCCATGAATTGCATAAATGTATAGAAGTCAAAGGTAAATACTTATTACTTGTCAGATGGGAAAATTTAGAATCTCATACTGTCGGATTTAGAAGTTCTGCTGAGTATCAAGAGTGGAAAAAACTTCTGCATCATTTTTATGAACCATTTCCCACTGTTGAACACTTTGAGGAAATTGAAATATGAAAAACAAGATTCCCTACTTTTTTGAAAAGTTGGGAATCTATGGCTTTGTTTTCAAACTTTTTGCAACTGTGCTACTCTTGGATCAACAATTTTTTGTCCCAAACTGGCAAATTTAATTGCCACAGACATCTTACTACCTGTTCCGAAAACATGGGTGATTTCACCAAGGCCAAAGGTTTTGTGTAATACTCTATCGCCTACTTGCCAATTCTGCGTTGAGTCTTGTTTTCCACTGGGAGTAGAGGCACTTTTGGTATAACTTTGACGGCTTGCGCGTTTGGTAGATAATAACTCTTCTGGTAATTCGTCGAGAAATTGCGATCGCATCGCAGGTTCACGAGAACCATACAAACGACGTTCCCGCGCGTGTGATAAATACAACCTTTCTTGGGCACGAGTAATTCCCACATAACACAAGCGGCGTTCCTCTTCCAAAGATGCAGGATCGCCCAGCGAACGGTAGCCAGGAAATAGCCCCTGTTCTAATCCCACCAAAAACACTACGGGAAATTCCAAACCTTTGGAAGCGTGCAAAGTCATCAAAGAAACGGCTGTTTGCCCTTCTTTTAAGTTATCCAAATCGGAACTAAGGGCAGCGCTACTCAGAAAGTCTCGTAAAGAAACCTCTTCGTTTTCTTCTTGAAATTGCAGTGCGGCGTTGTAAAGTTCCTGGACGTTTTGTACCCGATCTGTGGCTTCATCTGTGCCTTGACTCATCAAGTCTTGAACGTAACCAGAATCTTCTAATATTCCTTGCAAAACCTCAGTCACGGGAAGCGTGCCAATTTGTGCTTGCCAACGGCTGATCATTGCGGCAAAGTTATTTACAGCTTTTGTCGCTCGTCCAGCTAATGTATTAACTGATGTCTCATCACTGAGTATTTCCCACAGGGTTGTCCCTAATTGTTGGGAGGCGTTCATCAAAGCATCAATAGTGGTTTTGCCAACTCCTCGCCGGGGAGTATTGATAACTCGTAATAAACTGACTGTATCAGATGGGTTAGCGATCGCTCTTAAATATGCGATGACATCTTTAATTTCTTTGCGATCGTAAAACCTCATTCCCCCCACAACTGTGTAAGGAATTTGATATTTTACCAACAATTCTTCAAATGGCCGAGATTGAGCATTTGTCCGATAAAGTATGGCAAAACTACCCCAGTCTAACTCTGGATTTTGGTTTTCTAAAGTGCTAATTTGATTAATCACAAATGCCGCTTCAGCAAGTTCTTCATCGGCTTTGTGACAAGTAATCTGCTCACCCGGCCCCCGCGTCGCTTTCAGGATTTTATCAATCCGTTGGGTGTTATTTTCAATCAGTTCATTAGCCGCTTGCAGAATGTTTTCACAAGAACGATAGTTTTCTTCCAGCTTAACCATCGTTTGGGTGTCATCATCTACTAAACCATCACCAAAATCTTCCTGAAATCCCAGCAAGATGGTGAAATCCGCCATCCGAAAGCTATAAATTGATTGGTCTGCATCGCCAACAACGAAAACTGAGCGATTTTGCCATTCCCATTCGCTCTTTCTAGTTTCGCCATTAGTCACCAATAGGTGAATGAGTTGATACTGGGTGCGGTTAGTATCTTGATACTCATCTACGAGGATATGGCAAAACTTCCGATGCCAATAACCTAATACTTGCTCATTTTGCTGAAATAATCTAGTTGGAACAAGAATCAGATCATCAAAGTCGAGAGCGTTATTTTCTGCTAACTTATCTTGATATAAATTGTAGACTTGGGCAATTACCCGTCCGCGATAATTGGGTTGATCTTGCTCAAATTCTTGTGGTGATAAGCCTTGATTTTTCGCGTTACTAATAGCGTAGCGAACAGAGCGGGCGTCAAACTTCTTATCGTCTAAATTTAGCTGTTTATTAACAATTTCTTTAATCAGAGTCATCACATCTGATTCATCAAAAATAGAGAAATTACGATTCCACTTGCGTCCTTTTTCGTCTACGTATTTTTCAATATCAAAACGGAGAATGCGAGAAAATAGACTGTGGAAAGTGCCACACCACAAATCTTTGATAGTACTTTTGTAAACTTGCGATCGCAGTTGGGTTTGTTGATATTCTGTCAACAAATCCAATCGCTGACCATGTTGTTTCATCGCCAGTTGTTCTGCAAACAGGCGTTGAACCCGGTCTTTCATCTCCCGTGCGGCTTTGTTGGTAAAAGTAACCGCCAGGATATTTTCTGGATCAACACGGTGTTTCAGAATCAGATTCGCAATGCGATAAGTCAGCGCTCGTGTTTTACCGGAACCCGCGCCAGCAACAACTAGCAACGGCCCGCAGTAATGTTCGACAGCTTGACGTTGGCTAGGGTTAAGGTGACTGAGAAAGTCGATGGTTGTTGTCATGGATGTGAAAAAGCGATGTCTCCGACGGGCTAGGCCTACGCCTGGCGTCACATTAATAGAGAGTTGCTATTGCCCAGGTTACAATATCTTAACGAAACTTGGTCAACAAAGATTGTGTGGCAATCTTCTTAACCAGAATGGTACTGTATCATGATTTATGTAGAAGTAAGAAAAAGCTATGCTGTCAGTCAAAGGCACATTCCAAAACGGTGTAGTTCATCCTAACGAACCAATTGAAGGGCATGAGGGGCAGTCAGTTATAATTGTGTTTGTCGAAGAAAACCGCACACCTCAGCCACCAACGCCAGAAGGCTCAGATTGGGATAAGCTGAGGCAGTTGATTAAAAACTGTGCAGTTGATACAGATATTAGCGATTTGGCACAGCAGCATGACCATTATCTCTACGGAATGCCAAAGCGAGAATCATAGCCTTGACGAAAGTTTTTGTAGACACCGCTGCCTGGATTGCTCTTCTTAATGTTAGGGATAATCTTCATCGCCAGGCAAATGAGGTAATGGATAGACTTCTGCGCTTAGAAACGCCTTTGGTGACAACAGAGTTTGTACTATTGGAAGTTGCAGATGCTCTGTGTACACCAGTTAGCCGTATTCAGACAGTTGCTTTCATCAACAGTTTGAGAGTTTTAAAAAGTGTGCAAATCATCCCTTTCGACCAAAAATTGCTGGATGAAGGTTGGATGTTATACAGTCAGCGTCCTGATAAAGATTGGGGACTAACTGACTGTATTAGCTTTGCGGTGATGACACAGGAGGGGATTACTCAAGCCTTTACATCTGACCGTCATTTTGAGCAAGCGGGATTTACAAAACTGTTGTAAATCAAAAAATACTGAGATTTAAGCAAAGTTTGTGTAGGGGCAATACTTTGCGGGAAGCTCTCCGGGTTCAGCAGTCGCTCATGGGGGAAGACAGGGCTGCTTCACCGCTTTGCGTTTACATGAATTGCCCCTACAATACGTTAATTTTTTCTACGCTAAATAGGTTGATCGCGAGTTCTTCTTACACTTTCTGTCGTAAGATCAGCGACGGGGAATCCAACATCAAAAAATGTTGGGCAAGCTCTCACTTTTTCCGTTCTCAGCGCTGTTTAACACCTAACCAATAAGTATTGTCACCAATAGGACGATTCACTCCTTGAGTACCCAATTGACATTGGGTAACGATACACGATACATCATGATTCAACCTTTAAATTTTTAAAGATGAAAAATTTCTTTAATTTCAGGTTTAACCAATACAAGGAGGGGTGGATATGGATTTGAGCTTAATTGTATCCAATATTTTGAATCCGCCAATCCTGTTTTTCTTTTTAGGCATGATTGCTGTTTTTGTCAAGTCCGATCTAGAAATTCCTGCACCAATCCCCAAACTATTTTCGTTGTATCTGTTGTTTGCCATTGGTTTTAAAGGAGGGGTAGAACTAATCAAAAGCGGTGTAACTCAGGAAGTAATTCTAACGCTGGCAGCAGCAATGATGATGGCTTGCGTTGTTCCAATTTATACCTTTTTCATCCTGAAGTGGAAATTGGATACTTACGATGCGGCTGCGATCGCAGCAACCTACGGTTCGATCAGTGCCGTCACCTTCATTACAGCTAGCGCCTTTTTGACTGAGCTTGGCATCACTTTTGATGGTTACATGGTGGCAGCCCTTGCCCTGATGGAATCTCCAGCGATTATAGTTGGTCTAATTTTGGTGAATATATTCGCCGCTGATGGAAAGCGCGACTTATCGTGGCCGGAAGTTTTACAAGAAGCATTTCTTAATAGTTCAGTTTTTCTCCTAGTTGGTAGTCTCTTTATAGGTGTCTTGACAGGAGAACACGGTTGGAAAGTATTAGAACCCTTTACTCAAGGGTTATTTTATGGCGTTCTCACCTTCTTTTTACTGGACATGGGATTGGTCGCGGCTAGAAGAATTAAAGACTTGCAAAAAACCGGAGTTTTCCTGATTTTATTTGCCATACTAATTCCTATACTCAATGCAGGCATTGGGTTGGTAATTGCCAAATTCATCGGTATGCCTCGCGGAGATTCGCTTTTGTTCGCTGTATTGTGTGCCAGCGCTTCTTATATTGCTGTTCCAGCGGCGATGCGGATGACTGTTCCAGAAGCAAATCCCAGCCTGTATGTTTCTACCGCTCTAGCGGTGACATTTCCGTTCAATATTATTGTGGGAATTCCGCTATATCTCTACGGAATTAACCTATTTTGGAGCTAATAATATGCACGTAGTTAAAAAGATAGAAATTATCGCTAACTCCTTTGAGCTTGCCAAAATTTTAGATAATTTAGACAAGTCGGGTGTACATAATCATGCCGTAATCCGAAATGTTGCTGGTAAGGGATTACAAGGAACGACAGAAGATTTAGACATGACTATGCTTGATAATGTTTACATCCTGGCGTTTTGTATGCCAGAACAACTCAAGCCTGTTGTAGAAAATATCAAACCACTTCTCAACAAGTTCGGGGGTACTTGCTACGTTTCTGATGTGATGGAGATCCGCTCTGTCAGATGTGTTGCGTCAATGTAAGAGAGTTATAAATTCAATGAAGCATTTCATAGAACGTCGTGACTTTTTAAAGTTAGGAATGACCGGGGCGTTTGGGATGATGTTATCTGCCAGCGATTTACTCTGGCGGGTGGAACAGGCTAAAGCTGACGAAATGCACCCAGCCCCCACTCAATCCCTCAGTCCCGATGCAGCCTTACAAAAGCTGGTAGAGGGAAATCAGCGATTTGTTGATCATCATCCCCAATACCCCGATCAATCTGCGCTACGGTTGCAGGAAGTTGCTCAAGCTCAACATCCATTTGCAACCATCCTCAGTTGTGCGGATTCACGAGTGCCCGCAGAAATTGTTTTTGACCAAGGCATTGGGGATATTTTTGATGTTCGGATTGCCGGAAATATTGCCACACATGAAGCGCTTGGCAGTATTGAATATGCGGTTGTCTTATTAAGTAGTCCGCTGCTGATGGTAATGGGTCATGAGCGTTGTGGGGCTGTAACCGCCGCTGTACAAAACGAATCGTTACCCGGTGATATTAGTACTTTTGTTCAAGCAATTAAGCCAGCCCTGAAAAAGGTAAAAGGTCAGCCTGGTGATGCGGTTGAAAACGCTGTTGTGGCAAATGTGCAATATCAAATTGAACGGTTGAAGCGATCAAAGCTTTTAACTAAGCAGGTGGAGGCGGGAAAATTGAAAATTGTGGGGGGTCGTTACGATTTAGATACAGGCAGAGTAGTTATTATTACTTAGTTCGGCAAACCTCAAATTTCAGACAGGAGCGATCGCTTTTAGTTTTCCAGAAGAGATAATCGCGATCGCATAATAAACCTATGCTTAATATAAACAAGTAGAATTCAGAATGCAATAAGTGGTGAGTATAAATCCCCCACTTATTGTTGACAACCAACAAACTGTCTTGTTTTGTGGGGGACTTAAACCTATTTATTCAGACACGACGCTCTCTACGAGACACTACGCGAACGAATACTCGCTAACGCTACGCTATCCGCCAGTCACACAGAGTTCAAGTTCAATTCTGAATTCTGTCTTGTTAAAACTGGGTGTAAAATTTCCTAAGACTGGTTGCGAGAATATTCTTCCATTTTCTTGCGAAGGCTAAGTGATCTCATATCAGTCCAAACTTCTTTGATGTAATTCAGACATTCTTCTTTCAAACCAGTTTTTCCAGCATCCTTCCAACCAAGGGGATTCTCTCTGTCGGCTGGCCATATTGAATACTGCTCCTCATGATTTACTACAACTTTGTAAATCGTATTATCTACAGCTTCATCGCTATTTATTGCCATCATTGTATTCAAATTGCCGAAATTAAAAGCAAAAGCGGGGGTTGCTGCCCATGAAAAAATAAAAGAGAATACGACAATAGTTACAGCTACTAACTTAATAATTTTTTTCTTCATGACCACACTCTTTTTTGGGTTTTTATTGATACCTGAAGATATATTCTGACTTTCATAATAGGAATGCAAGGACAGATAAGACAGATAAGACAGTTAAGCAAATATTTAACAAAGGCTTAATACAAAAAATCCTATTTTTCCCACAATGAATCGTTTAAACACGACTGAACAAATGAGCCAATATTTGTTCAGTCAGGGAAGTGTCAAATTGCCTGTTTGCGCCAATTGCGTTTTTGCAGCTTGGTTTGCCAAGACTCCATGTAGGTGTAGAAAACGGGCGTCAAATAAAGTGTGAGAAACTGCGAGAACACCAACCCCCCAACTACAGCTAAACCAAGGGGACGACGTGTATCTGCACCGACTCTAAACAGCGCATATCAACAATCTGGGGGAAAGTGGGAAGCACAGACACGTATTAGCTTGTCATTAGACATCGAATTTTCCGCAAAATGGTTGGTTGCGATTAACTCTAATTAGACAAGTACAATAGTTAGCTAAACTAAATATTAGTGTATTAATGATTCCTGTTTTAGCCTACCCTTTTGGAAAGAAATTGTTGTGAAACTGTTGTGACTTTGGTATTAAGTTGTTGTGACTTTATTTGTATATACAAGATTGGGTTGACAAAATTGTTTGAGGGCAAATGGAATAGCCTAAGTAACAACTTTCTTTTACGAAAGCGATCGCTGTTGATCTGTAAACCAAAATAAATATTTTGACTCAGACATTCAAGCGATCGCCTCGCCTCAATTGAAATTTAGGCAGCCAAAAAAATCGGGGCAGGTTCCAAACCCGCCCCGGCTTCTGATATACTGCGCCCAACGGCTGTTGCTACAGGCTTTAAACTATTAACTAAATGCACCATATCTTCTAAAGAAAGTGCTTGACGGGCATCAGAAACAGATTTTTCTGGTTCTGGGTGACACTCAATAATTAATCCATCTGCACCGCAAGCGATCGCAGCCCTAGCCATAGGCGCTACCAATTCCCGTTTACCGACGGCATGGGAAGGATCTACAATCACAGGCAGGTGAGTTATTTGTTTGAGTGCTGCTACTGCCCCTAAATCCAGGACATTGCGAGTGTAATCATCGAAACTGCGGATACCTCTTTCGCACAACACCACATCAGGATTCCCGTGGCTGAGGATATATTCAGCAGCCATGACAAATTCTTCAATTGTCGCTGCTAAACCACGTTTGAGTAGTATTGGTTTACCAGCTTGTCCCAAAGCTTTGAGCAAATCGAAGTTTTGCATATTTCGGCTACCAACTTGAAGCATATCAGCGTGGGCGGCGACTACTTCAATTTGGGAAATTGACATCACCTCAGTGACAACTGGCAGATTGTAATGCGATCGCACCCTTGCCAAAATCTCTAATCCTTCCACTCCCATACCCTGGAAAGCGTAGGGAGATGTGCGGGGTTTATAGACACCCCCACGCAACCCATGCACCGATGCAGTAGCTAGTTTTTGGGCGACTATCTCCATTTGTTCTAAGCTTTCAACAGTGCAGGGACCGCCAATAATTACCAGTTCTTTGCCGCCGAAAGCGACTGTTTCTGAGATTTTAACGATTGTCTGGTGGTTCACATGGGATTGTGCGGCAAGTTTGGCATTAATCATGGTTTCATTCTCCTGAAAAGTTAGTGATTAGTGATTGGGGACTGGGGATTGGGGATTGGGGATTGGGTAAGAGTTGTTTTACAGTCCTAATTTCTACTCCCTCAGTCCCCAATAACAAACAACAAAAAAGCCCGAAACCTTTAAGAGTTCCGGGCGCGTTCTGATTTATCGGCATGACGCTATTTACCCGGAACTTAGTCTGGACCAAAAGTAAAAGCCATAAAACCAGCTAGTGAAATAAGTCATGACGATGAAATTCTCCTTAAAAAACAAAAACCGCAGAGTTTCCTCTGCGGTTCACCGGGCGGTTTCCATTAGGAAACTCGATTCACTCCCGGTGAACCACCCTAAACCAAAAATAAAAGTAGGAATTTGTGTTAAGCATTTGCGGCGCTTTTGCTGGAAAACTAAAAACTATACCTATGTAAGGCAACATTATCAGGAAGAGTAAGCGGTGTCAAGACCTCCACAAACTATAAAAAAGCGATAGACTCATTACAACTGTGGGAATCAAGACTATAAAGCTTTGGGGAATTCAAAATCACGCCCTGTTCTAAATTGTTTGGTGAAGTACTAGTGCAGCATGGCAAAAATAACTATCCAGTAAAAAAAGGTTAAAAAGCTAATAAAGCTTACTTGCCTGACTCCTGCCTCCTGCCTTCTGCCTCCTGCCTCCTGCCTCCTTGCATTAGTTGCTTGTTTGCGTAGACTAAGAAAGCGGCTGGTTATTTTAGATATCACCGTAGTTATATAAGTTTACAAATATTTTTGTGTCATGACTAATGGGTAGTGTAAATATCAAAAATTAATGGTGAAAATCTAAAAATTGAGAATATGGCGATTTTCTAACGAATAGAATACAGCCAACTTAAGTTAATCAGAGAGAATTATAAGCGGTGGCTTCCATCCTTTAGAAGTTCAAAGAGCCAGGATTGAGAAGTTAGAATATATAATTCTCCTGACTTATGACCTCATCTTGCGAAAGCTTATTGCAGACAATTGACAATCGCCATACATTATTCTTACCCAAGTCCTCATTGACAAGATCAAATTTTTAGGATCATCAGTTTCATTATGCCTAGTTCCAAAATCTTAGCCCAATCTTTCGACTATCATGGAGCTTACCCCTGCCCAGTCTGTCGGATAGGTAAGATTTCTCACATGCCATTGATGGAAGCTATGGCTTGTGACTTTTGCCAAGAGATTTTTACAGTCAACTTAGAACTACAGCAAATCAAGATGCCTTCTAGGCAACCACCCTTAACTTGGCGTTGGAATGGGTTTAGTTGGACAGAAGGCCAGCTAGAAGGTGTGGAATTAGGTTGGGGCTATGGACTAGCAGCAGCAGTTTTTGTAATTCTTCCCACTACTCTAATTGGCATAGTAGCTTACTATTTTCCTGCTAATCTGAAGGAACCCATTACCTGGATGCCATATATTTGGACGATATTAACTTTTTTATCACATTTATCAATTATTGTTTGGATTTTTATTGAAGTCTATCAGATTCCAGTTGCAGCATATTGGAGAGCGATCGCTCGATGGAGAAATGGGGAAATGAGGCACTAGGGACTGGAAAACAACTCTTATCCCAGTCCCCAATCCCCAGTCCCCAATCCCCAATACCCATAATCAATAACAAATGATGCAGCGGATAGATGGCTCCATCACTCATAATTAAGTTGATTGTCCACCAAAATATCGTATGAGCGATCTGGAGCGGTACTATAGAGTTTTGGAATTAGAGCCTGGAGCAACACTTGAGGAAGTGAACCAGGCTTACAAAGATTTAGTCTTTGTTTGGCATCCCGATCGCATTCCTAAAGACAATCTCCGTTTACAGCAGAAAGCACAAGATAAGCTGAAAGCCATAAATGAAGCTCGTGAAAAATTGCGCTCTCTAAAAACCAAACCTCAAACCACATTTAATTCACCGCCACCTCAACAAGAAAAACCATTTCAAACAACCCAGCAACCACCAAAGCAAAACTCAGACTTGAGTGGCAAAGACTACAGTCGGGCAAATTTAAGCAATAAAGACTTATCTGGCAGAAATCTGAGTTATGCCAATTTGAGTGGTGCTAATCTCAGCGATACTTTTATGCACAAAGTCAACCTCAGAGGTGCGAATTTATCTGAAGCAAATTTATTTCGGGCAAACCTACTTTTAGCGGATCTCAGGGAGGCAAATTTACGTGCTGCTAATTTGATTGGTGCGGATCTCAGTGGCGCCGACTTGCGAGGAGCCGACTTGACGGGAGCGCGGATTCGCTCTGGTGAGCGTCTTCTCGTTAAACTAATTGGTACTAACTTAGCAGGGGCAATTATGCCTGATGGTTCAATTTTTCAATAAACGAGGTTGCGTTATCACACAGAGTGCATAAATTAATCACATAAACAAGCAAACAGGCAAATTAAAAAAGTAATATGCCTGTTTGCTTGCTCAAAATACCAAAATGAAGACGCAAACTGCCGAACATATTGCAAAAGCGATCGCAGAGGCTACCAAAAACCCCAACATCCAAAAACGCATATTTATTCTTTGGAAGTTCCTTCAGAGGTGCGATCGCTAATTATATACTTCTCTTAAAAAGCTTGTATAGTTTGTCCGAACCGTCATAGTAGTAGGATGACTTATACCTAAAGTCCGTTCACAAATTTTCAAAGCTTGCTCAAATAAGGGTTTGGCTTTCCTATAGCGTCCTCTATAACGGTAGAGTGCTGCGAGATTGTTCAGACTGATAGCGACATCAGGATGGTTATCTCCCAGTAAGCGTTTACTCAGTTCTAAAGCTTGCTGATACAGTGGTTCGGCTTCGCTGTAGCGTCCCGTAGATTCGTAGAGTTGTGCTAAATTGTTCAAGCTAGTGCCAACATCGATATGTTCTTCTCCCAGCAGGCGTTTTCTCAGTTTTAAAGCTTGCTTAAGTAAAGGTTCGGCTTCGCTGTAGCGTCTTGTATAACAGTACAATGCTGCTAAATTGTTCAGACTCGTGGCAACATTGGGATGTTCTTCTCCCACTAGGCGTTTCCACAGTTCTAAAGCTTGCTGATACAGCGGTTCGGCTTCGCTATAGCGTCCTGTAGATTCGTAGATTAATGCTAAATAGCTCAGGTTAGTAGCGACATCGGTATTTTCTTCTCCCAGCAGGCGTTTTCTCAGTTCTAAAGCTTGCTCAAGCAAGGGTTCGGCTTCGCTGTAGCGTCCTGTAGATTCGTAGAGTAATGCTAAATTGCTCAGGCTAGTGGCGACATCCGCATGTTCTAAACCGAGACGATTTTGAGTCAATTCTAGACACTGTTGCAACCAAGTTTCTGCTTGCTGATAAAGTCCTTGACTTTGATAAAACCAGGCTAGTTTGGTAAACAGAGTGATTAGATTTTCATCGCCCAGATATTGGGATAAATTGGCTGCAACTTCTGTAATATGTGGGATATGTGGAGTGAGGTTGAGAATATCTTCAGGGTTAGGCTGTTGCGGAATTAGCTTTGCTACCTCTAACATCATCGCTGCAAATTTAGTTTTTGCTTCATCCGCCTCACTTGATTGATCCAACTTCATTTGAAAAAGTTGCCGAATCAGTGGATTTAGACGATAAATTCCTTTACTTTTCTGTTGTAGTAAATGTAATTCTAGTAAATCGTCTATGGCTTTCTTATTGAGTTGTTGTTTTTGGTCATCTTCTATCGTCTCAACAGATAAGGGAATGTCAGCTAAGGCACACAAACTTAGCAAACAGCCAAAGCTTTGTGCATTTTCATCCAATTGTTCCCAATTTAATTCAAAAGCTTCAGCTACACCGTATTCATAAGACATCAATGAGTTAGCATTGACCACTGGTTCATGTTCCACTCGTTTCTTCTCTAGCCGCTTCAGCAGTGTTTCCAGAGACAAATCTGGTATCTTATCCAAATATCGCCCCACTAACTCTAACGCTAAAGGTAAATATCCTAAAAATTTACAAATTCTTCTCGCAAACCAAGCTTTTTGTTGCAGTCGTTCCCGAACCACCAGCGTTTTTAATAATTTCATCGCCGCCAATGGTTTGAGGATATCCAATTCGCTATTATATTTTGCGCTCAGGAAAGCTTGTAACTTTTGTAGTTTGTTTCGACTGTTGGAAATCGCTAACTCAGGATAATTCTGGGCAAACTTGTCATATACCTCACCAATCCACTTTCTGAAAGCAGCAATGTCAACGTTTAATTCGCTGGCAAGTTTAGCTTCACTTTTTCCTAAGTTTTCTGTCTTAAAATACTTTGCAAAAGCTGCCGTTTGCTCTAGAGATAAGCCGTTAGTAGCAGCTTCTTTCGCTAGAAAATTAGCCCATTGCATAAACAGCTTGTGAAATTTACTTTTATTCTAGCTTTGTCTCCATTGGGAAATCTCCTCTCTTTGGGATAGAAATCCTATTCGCATAAAAGCATTTAAAAGCATTAATATAAGAATCAAACCGCCTATAAAGAGAGAAGAAGGAGCGATCGCTAGTTTGAAGTTACAATTGATGGCGATCGCTATTCTCCTGCTTGTTGTTTGAGTAAACTGACCAAACTATCGGATAACCACAAACCAGCGTCACGCAAAGCTTGAATTCCAGGAGATATGCTTGGGATTAGTCCACGTCTTTTTGCTAATATCAGCAAGCCTCCGGTTCCGATAGTAATAATACCTAAAGCTTGACCACAACGCCGTGCTGCCCTATCGTCAACAATAGCGGCACAGTTGGAATTTTTTAGTGCCAAACTCAATACTTGTGATTCTCCCTTTCCTAAATCCCAAGCTGCTACTTCAGGAGCAATAGCATTAACTTCTACTGTTTGTATCCAAGAAATATTGGGTAATTGTGTTGATGCGATATCATCTTTTGTTGTGACTTCTTCAAAAACACCTAATGGAACTAAAACTTCTGTGAATAATTGTGGAAGTAATTCTGCTTGTTGACTTTTTAATAGAACAATCAAAGGTGAAGAGTTAATAATTACACGATTAATCGACATTTGCCAGTTCCTGGGCTAACTCTTGGGCAGTATATTGCATAAAATCTACTTTGTAGCGTGATAAGGCATTAATAAATTCAGCACGAGTTAGCCCAGCAATCTCTGCTGCTTTGGCTTGTGAGATGTCACCTAATTCATACCATTTAACTGCGGCTGCAATTCGCATTTCTTGGATAAATTCTTCAGGGTTTTTACGAAGTGCTGAAAATACTGTTTCTGGTAATTGGATTGGTACTGTTCGCATAATTTTATCCTCAAATTTGGCGTTTGGAATTTGAAACCGCAAAGCGATGTCTACGACGGGCTACGTCTACGCTCTATTCTTTACTGTACTTTGGTTATGAGGGGAAGATCGCTGCTAAAATTTGAACTACAACTGTTGTGTGGCATCAATTTGGTGTGATTTTGGGAAAGGGTGCGATCGTGTAGCGTGCCGGAGGCAATCGTTAGCGATAACTTTCTCTCAAAAACCTTGCATAATTTCCCCGAACCCTCATTGTATGAGAATGACCTACACCTAAAGTCTGCTCAAAAATCGCCAAAGCCTGCTGATACAGAGGTTCGGCTTGGCTGTAGCGTCCTGTAGATTCATAGAGGAATGCTAAATTGTTCAAGCTAGTGGCGATATCAGGATGGTTGTCTCCCAGAAGGCGTTTTCTCAGTTCTAAAGCTTGCTGATACAGAGGTTCAGCTTCCCTGTAGCATCCTGTAGATTCATAGAGTCCTGCTAAATCGTTCAGGCTGGTAGCTACATCAGGATGGTTGTCTCCCAGAAGACGTTTTCTAAGTTCTAAAGCTTGCTGATACAGAGGTTCCGCTTCCCTGTAGCGTCTTGTAGATTCATAGAGTCCTGCAAGATTGTTCAAGCTATTAGCGACATTGGGATGATTATCTCCCAAGAAGCGTTTTCTCAGTTCTAAAGCTTGCTGCATCAAGGGTTCAGCTTTATTGTAGCGTCCTGTAGATTCATAAAGCGCTGCAAGATTGTTCAGACTGGTAGCAACATCAGGATGGTTGTCTCCCAGCAGACGCTTTCTCAATTCTAAAGCTTGCTGCATCAGGGGTTCAGCTTCACTGTAGCGTCCTTGATAACAGTAGAGTTGTGCAAGATTGTTCAAGCTAGTAGCGACATCAGGATGGTTATTTCCCAGCAGGCGTTTTCTCAGTTCTAAAGCTTGCTGAAACAATGGTTCAGCTTTGTTATAGCGTCCTGTAAAACAATAGAGTCCAGCCAGATCATTTAGACTAGCAGCTATAAGAGGATGGTTATCTCCTAATAGGCTTTGTGTAAGTTCCAAAGCTTGCTGATACAGAGGTTCAGCTTGGTTATAGCATCCTGTAGATTCGTAGAGTCCTGCGAGATTATTCAGACTAATGGCGATAGCAGGATGGTTGTCTCCCACCAAGCTTTGTGTCAGTTCTAAAGCTTGCTTTATCAGCGGTTTAGCTTCGTTGTAACGTCCTTGATAGCGGTAGAGTCTTGCAAGATTGTTTAGGTTAGCGGCGACATAGGGATGTTCTAAACCAAGGCGATTTTTAATGACTACTTCACACTGCTGCAACCAAGGTTGTGCCTGTTCATAAAATCCTTGACCTTGAAAGAAGTAGCCTAATCTAGTAAAAGGCTCGATTAAATCCTCCTCGCTTATATATCGGGATAGGTGGGTTGCAACTTCTGTAAGGTGAGGGATATGTGGAGTGAAATTGAAAATATCTTCACGGTTAGGCTGTTGAGGAATTCGCTTTGCCACCTCTACCATCTGCGCTACAAAAGCAGTTTTCACCTCATCTGCATTACTTGACTCATCCAACTTCATTTGAAAAAATTGCCGAATCAGTGGATGTAGACGATAAATTCCTTTACTTTGCCATTGTATTAAATGCAGTTTCCGCAACTCAGCTATAGCTTTCTCCCAGAGTTCTTGTTCTTCGTCATCTTCTATCCCTTCAACAGAAAAAGGAATATCAGCCAAAGCAAACAAACTCAGCCAACAGCCTAAGCGTTGTGCATTTTCATCCAATTGTTCCCAACTCAATACAAAAGCTTCAGCAACGCCGTATTCATAAAGCATCAATGGGTTAGCCTTGGCTATTGCTTCGTGTTCCAGTCGCTTTTTCTCTAACCGCTTCAGCAGTTTATCCAAAGACAAATCTGGCATTGTATCCAGATATCGCCCCACTAACTCTAACGCCAAAGGTAAATATCCCAAGAATGTACAAATTTTTCTCGCAACCCAAGGTTCGCTTTTTAGTCGTTCTCTATCAACCAGCGACTTTAATAATTTCATCGCTGCCAATGGTTTGAGAACACCCAAAGGTAATTGCGGCAGAGTTCTATCAAATCCCAGGCGTGTTGTCAGCAATACTTTAAACCGGGGTGATTCTGGGGGTAGATAAGGCTGAACCTGTGTTTTGTAGTCAGTGACATCATCAAACACTAGCAATATTTCACCTTGTTGCCAATTCTGCCAGCAGTATCTCAGCCTATCTGGTAATTCCCAATCATCTGGTGCAATGAGTTTAAATTCTAATTCAGTAAATCTGAGAATCTGAATTCCCACATCAATACCCTGTGCTGATAACCAGCAAACCCCACCTTGATATTTCTGCAAATGCTGTTTGGCGTATTGGGTAGCGAGTTCTGTTTTGCCGACTCCACCCATACCCGCCACAGCTACAATGGCAACTTGCCTAGATGTTTGTAATTGCTGGTGCAGTTTTTGTAGTTCCGCCTCACGTCCCACAAATTTTTCAAATGGGACAGCAGGGGGAATATTTTGATGAATTTCTTTAATTGTGGGGTGGGCATCTTGCCTGCCATTATATTTGTTTGTCAAACAAGCCCGTAACTTTTCCAGCTTACCCCGACTATTAGAAGTGGCTAATTCAGGATAACTCTTGGCGAATTTGTCATACACCTCAGCCATCCGCTTTTTGAAAGCAGCCGCACCAATGTTTAATTCACTGGCTAGTTTTGCCTCACTCTTCCCTGAGTTTTCAGCCTTCAAACGCTCTACAAAAGCTGCCGTTTGCTCTGGGGATAAGCTATTAGTAGCAGCTTCATTGGCTAGAAAATCAGCCCATTGCATAGACAGCTTGTGAGATTTCTTCTCAATTCTACTTAATTTCTACTTTCTCTCTACTTTGTCTCCATTTTTAGGGAATCTCCTCTTCTTCTGGCAGAAATACCATTTGCATAGAAACGTTTAGAAGAGGTTTAGCCATGAAAACTGCCTTAACAACTCCAGTCAACTCCAATCAAACCACCCAAACTTCGCAATTAATCCCCGCGTCGCCAACATCGGTAGAAAATCCATCTACCTGGATGCGAAACGGGGACAGTCCTACTGAAATCATCCTCGCGGTGGCAATTTTAACATCATTGTCAATTGGGGGAATTGCCTCTGTGATTGTGGCGATTACGGGTTTAGTTAAAACTTTAGTACGCCCGACAAGCGAAAAAACAAAGTAAGAGTACTGGCAAAGGGAAATTCTTCGCTTCGTTGCTATCCCGCCTTGGAATCAATTCCGAGGCTAATAGCCTAAGTCCGTTCAAACGGACTAAATTTTAGTTAATTTGAGTCAGTTTTAACTGACTTATGCTGTTAGCCTGCGATTTGAATCGCAGGTGGGCTGAAAGTATCGCCCGTAACTTGAGCCTTTGAGCCTTTTATCCTCAACGTTGAGCCTTTTATCCTCAACGTTGAGCCTTTTATCCTCGACGTTGAGCCTTTTAACCTCAACATTGAGCCTTTTAT
>NZ_JBDNJQ010000459.1:0-296 GCF_051172895.1 Nostoc sp. CALU 1950
CCAATTATTAGCCGTATTTGTCGGGTTAATGACCGTTGGCATTATCAGCATCGGCTACATATTCAACGCCATAATTAATTGACTTCCTCTCTTACAATTGCAAAATATATGATATTTAAGAAATCAATTCAGACCATATTGCTGGGATTTGCTATGTGTTTTTGCCTCTTGATTGGTGTTGGGCAAAACCCGATCCTAGCAGCAACTCTCACGGAGGCTGAATCGATATCTCAAGAAAGGATGCAAACTCTGCCTGAATCCCGCAATCTAGAATCGGGAGTCGATCGCTTTCTCAC
>NZ_JBDNJQ010000460.1:0-292 GCF_051172895.1 Nostoc sp. CALU 1950
AACAACATTGGCGGAATTTACGACAGTCTGGGACAGTACCCCAAAGCCTTGGAGTACTATCAACAAGCTTTAGCCATTCGTAAAAAAATCGGCGATCGTGCAGGTGTTGGCACTACCCTCAACAACATTGGCGCAATTTACTACAGACTAGGACAGTACTCGAAAGCCTTGGAGTTCTTTCAGCAAGCTTTAGCAATTATTAAACAAATCGGCGATCGCGCAAGTGTTGGCACAATGCTCAACAACATTGGCGGAATTTACGACAGTCTGGGACAGTACCCCAAAGCCTTGG
>NZ_JBDNJQ010000461.1:0-289 GCF_051172895.1 Nostoc sp. CALU 1950
ATCAACCCTTCAATCACTGTTGGGTTGGCAGGGTCAATTTTCCTTAAGCTTTCTGTTGCCTGCCAACGCGTATCACTATCAACCTGTGGCTCATGGATAAGTGCTATCAACCCTTCAATCACTGTTGGGTTGGCAGGGTCAATTTTCCTTAAGCTTTCTGCTGCCACCCTACAAATATCACTATCAACCTGTGGGTCATGGATAAGTGCTATCAACCCTTCAATCACTGTTGGGTTGCCAGGGTCAATTTTTCCTAAGCTTTCTGCCACCTGCCTACGGCTATAACTAT
>NZ_JBDNJQ010000463.1:0-285 GCF_051172895.1 Nostoc sp. CALU 1950
CTGGAGTTTAGACTAAAAGCGATATGAGAGAACGCAAACCAAATGGAATTAGAGGTTAAAAATATTATCTTGTCAGCCTCAAAGCATCCGCGACCTTGAACAATTATTGTGTAGTATGCTTGCCGAGAAAATAATACAATAATGATAATCAGCAAGAAAAAAGGGGTGTCTGATTGAATACAGTCCCCTTTTTGGTAGAAGGTGAGAAAAGAACTACCATTACTCACCTACCAACATGAAAAATGCCAGACTTGAAGAGTTTCGTCAAGTAGCTTACAAATATTT
>NZ_JBDNJQ010000464.1:0-285 GCF_051172895.1 Nostoc sp. CALU 1950
CGTTATCCACCCGCGCTTTATTGAGAAGCATCTGGGTTTCGCCGTTTTCCCAACAACCCCCCATCTGGGGCGGTAAATCATGTGCATGGGTGTGAAAGTCGCTCTGGGTACCGCAGTAGGTAGTTCGGCTTTCCATTGCGGCAAACCATGCGCTCAAGCGAGGGTTTTCCTCTCGCAGGGAGTAGCCCTTATAGTAGTAAAGGCTCGCATTCATCCGTTCAAGATATGGTGTAAAAATGACATCGACGATGCCGAAGCCCGATAGAAAGTAAGGGCTTGGGGTGC